>NZ_JBFUAZ010000004.1:0-30817 GCF_056406035.1 Polaromonas sp. P1_E1_2
CTTCAACGCTGACCAGAACCTGGGAGGGGGGCAAAATTTGCGAAAGACGGTTCATAACAATCTTTTAGTCGCCGAATTATGCACTTTGCAGCGGGTTGACCGCAAAAAAGGCATTAAAAAGCCGCTTGGCGCCACAAGCGGCTTCGGCGTCTGGTTTGGCGCGCCTGCAGATGCCCTGCAGATTCGCCGCGACAGAAAACGTGCAATGCAGGTTTTTCCGTCTGCACGCCACCGGTGAATGCGGCCCTTCGAGGAGAAGCCGCGCACTCTGAAAAGGGACAGCCCGAAAAGACTTTCAGGCCTGGCGCTTGGCAGCAACGTGGTGGTGATCCTGGGTTCTGGTTTTGTAACGCCCAACCTGACGGTCCAGCTTGTCTGTCAATTCATCAACTGCGGCGTAAAGATCAGCGTGGGAGCTCTCGGCAAACAGGTCGCGGCCCTTGACATGCACATTGCATTCGGCCCGCTGGCGTCTTTCCTTTTCTTTCATGTTGTCCACTGTCAACAGGACTTTTACGTCTACTACCTGGTCGAAATGCCGGGTAATCCGATCCAGCTTGCTGGTCACATAACCGCGTAGCGCGGGGGTAACTTCAAGATGGTGGCCGCTGATCGTCAAGTTCATAAAGAGACTCCTTTTTCCAAGGTTGGAGCTGGGTTGAAAACACTGCCGGGCCCATGAAGGCGAGGCAGCGGACGGGGACACTCTCTTGGATTCACTATGCGCCCGATGCCCCGCAATTGCAACCTTGCGCCGCAATAAATAATGAAACCTTATGAAAAACCCCTTGACCCGATTTCACTGCATGCGCTGAGTGCTGGCGTGCCGCCCTGGCAGCGCCTGAAGGCCTTTGATTCTTCTGGCTTTTTACCAAGTCAAACCGTGTGGCGGCCAAGCCAGCGGACTTGCAGGAAGTCTTTCGCGGCGGCATCATGCTGACACAATTGCCCGCAGCCGGCCCGGCCCCATCAATGAGGCAATGGCAAAGACTGAAACAGCGCCCCATGGCGAAAAAACCATAACACCAGCCGATCAAGCTCATGCCCCGCCTGCTTTCACCACGTCCGCCGCATACCCGGCCCGGCCATGTCGCTTGAGACCATCATTTCTTCTGCGTTAACCCGCCCTGACGAGGCGCAAAATGCCCTTGTCCTCATGGGCGGCGGCGCACGCACGGCCTACCAGGCGGGAGTGCTTCACGCCCTGTCAACCATGCTCAGCGTGCAGGGCGGTGCGGCTGACCCGAAATTCCCGTTCAAGATCCTGGTGGGCACGTCAGCCGGTGCGTTGAACGCAGCTTTCCTGGCAAGCCATGCGGGTGAAGGCTTGCAGGCATTCGGCCGATTGGCCAATTTCTGGACCACATTGCGCTCATCGCAGGTTTACCAGCTCAAGGTTCCCGCGTGGATCCGTTCAAGCCGCATTGCGGCGGCGCTGTTTTTGTCGCAGCAGGTGCGGGCGCAACAATCCCTGCTGGACAACACACCGCTGGTCGACACCTTGCACCATGCCATTTCGCTGGGCCACATCGAGCAGGTGCTGCAGGATAAAACCCTTCACGCGCTGGCCATCACGGCCTCCAGCTACAGCAGCGGCGTGCACTGGACGTTCTGCCAGATGGCTGCCGGCCGCCACGCCGATCTCTGGAGCCGGCCAGGGCGGCGTGCAGAGTTCCAGCCCGTCACCATCGAACACCTGATGGCTTCCAGCGCCATTCCCTTCCTGTTCCCCTCCACGCCGCTCTGGGTGGACGGCCACCGCGAGTTCTTTGGCGATGGTTCCATGCGCCAGAGCTCCCCGCTCTCACCCGCCTTGCACCTTGGGGCCAGCAAGGTGCTGGTGATCGGCGTGGGGCAACCCGAGCGCGCCGGTTTCGTCGGCAGCAACGGGCCGAACGTGAGCGGCCGGCCCACGCTGGGCGCCATTGCCGGCCATGCCATGGCCAGTGTGTTTCAGGACACGCTGCAGGCCGACGTGGAGCAGGCCCAGCGCGTGAGCAAAACCGTGCGGCAGATGCCGCGCGAAATCGCGGCTGTCATGCCCTACCGGCCCGTCGACGTGTTGGCGATTGCACCGTCACAGTCGCTCGACGCACTGGCGCAAGCCCACGCCGGCGAATTACCGCGGGGGACCTACAACGCGCTGGCTGGCCTGGGTGCGCTGGGCGCCAAAGGCAGTCCGGGAGGCGCCGCACTGGCCAGCTACCTGCTGTTCGAGCCGGGGTTTGTCAAGGCGCTGATGGCGCTGGGCGAACAGGACGCTTACGCGCGAAAGAGCGAGCTCATCGAGTTTTTTATGTAGCGCAAGCGGTGGATAAACCAGGTGTGAAATGCCATAATCGCCGCTTATTCATTACGGAGAAATCCTTGGAAAGCAGCCCTAGTTGCTAGCTTTCAACACCGCAGACTGACGCCAGGCTTGCAAAGGCTCACGTTGAAAGGGGGTTGAAAGCGATGCCATATCCCACCGCCCTTTTACCGCGCTTTCGCGCAAGGCCTGAGCGTTCGCCTTGTGCCGGCCCTTGAACCGATAGGCAGTCAGTCATGCTCAATATTTTCACGCTGGCCAACGGCCGGCTTTTCCAGGAAGAAATCGAATCCCTGGAAGAACTCTCCAAATTCCAGCCCATCTGGGTGGATCTGGAGTCTCCCACCCTCGAAGAAAAACGCTGGATCAAGCAGTACTACGGGTTGTCCATTCCGGAAGACGCGATGGACGAGGACATTGAAGAGTCCGCGCGCTTCTACGAGGAAGACAACGGCGAGCTGCACATCCGCTCCGACTTCCTGATTGCCGACGACGAAGAGCCGCGCACCGTGCGGGTGGCTTTCATCCTGAACCTGGTCAACGACGACCTCAAGAGCAAGGGTGTGCTGTTTTCCATCCACGACGAAGACGTGCCGGTTTTTCGCCTGCTGCGGATGCGCGCGCGCCGCGCCCCGGGGCTTATCGAAGACGCCAAGGAGGTGCTGCTCAAGCTGTTTGACGCCGACGCCGAGTATTCCGCCGACACGCTGGAAGGCGTTTATGTCGAGCTCGAAAAAGTCAGCGCGCAGGTGTTGTCGGGCGACGTGACCGACGCCCTGGCCGGCGAAGTGCTGGGCGCCATTGCCCGCCACGAAGACCTGAACGGCCGCATCCGCCGCAACATGATGGACACGCGCCGCGCGGTCAGCTTCATGATGCGCAGCAAGATGCTCAACGCCGAGCAGTTCGAGGAAGCGCGGCAGATTCTGCGCGACATCGACTCGCTCGATTCACACACCGCCTTCCTCTTTGACAAGATCAACTTTTTGATGGATGCCACGGTAGGCTTCATCAATATCAACCAGAACAAGATCATCAAGATATTCTCGGTGGCCAGCGTCGCGCTGCTGCCGCCTACGCTGATCGCCAGCATCTACGGCATGAATATGTCTTTCCCCGAACTGCAGCTTCTGGGGCCGGCGGCTTATCCGTATGTGATCGCGCTGATGGTGGCCAGTGCACTGGTGCCGATGATCTATTTCCGCAAGCGGGGCTGGCTGAAATAGCCGCTCTCAAGCTGCCGCGGGATGCACCCCAGGTATCAAATCAGGATCCAACCCAATACAGACAAGCGCGAGCAGCTATCAAATAGATAGCAAACACTTTAAACGGGAATCGCCGGCAGCAACTTCTCAACAATGGCACGCGCGTAGACGCTGGCCACTTCCGCCACAAATGCCGGAAAGTCCACGTGCGCGGTGTCGTCGGCGCGGTCGGAAATCGTTCTCACCGACGCAAACGCCACGCCGTAGTCATGGCAGACCTGCGCCACGGCCGCACCCTCCATCTCGACCGCCAGCGGCGTGTGGCCTGCTGCAATCAGTGCCGCACGGATACCGGCGGCTTCCTGCGCACCGCAGACAAAGCGGTCGCCGCTGATCATCAGCCCGCGGTGGACACGCGCAGACGGATACGCCGGCACAGTACCGGCAGCCAGCGCCGCCGCGTGCAATAACGCCGTCAAAGCCGCGTTGCTTTCAAAAACCGTCTTGCCATACAGCGGAACCTCATAGCGGGGAAACAGCGGTGAGGCGTCCATGTCATGCTGCACAAAACTGTCGGCCACCACCACATCGCCCACATTCACACTTTCGCCCAGCCCACCGGCCACACCGGTGAATACAATGCGGCCGACCTTGAAGTGCTCGATCAGCGCCACCGCCGTGGTGGTTGCCGCCACTTTTCCGATACGCGCGAGCACCAGCACGACCGGGTGCCCGTGCAGGGCACCAAGCCAGAACTCGCGGCCAGCGTGCTTCACCTGCCGCGCGTTTTCCAGCAGGTCAATCAGGCCGGACTGCTCTTCAGCAAGGGCGCTGAGGATGGCGGTGGGTGCACGGGGGAAGATGTCAACGGAAGTCATGCCCTGATTTTGCCCGCGCTTTCAACACCGGGGGCGCAGAAAAAAGGGCAGCTTGCGCTGCCCTCTAGAAAACCTGCCGCGCATGCGCGGCGAGCTCTGAAACTTGCCGTTTATTTCTTGTCGCGCAGTTCGCGGCGCAGGATCTTGCCAACCGGCGTCTTGGGCAGATCGGTACGGAACTCCACCACTTTCGGTTGTTTGTAGCCTGTGAGATTGGTTTTGCAGTATTCCCGCACCTGTGCTTCCGTGAGCTCGGGATTCTTTTTCACGATCACCAGCTTCACGGCTTCGCCGGACTTTTCATCGGCAACGCCTACGCAGGCACATTCCATCACGCCGTCGAGCTTGGCCACTACATCCTCAATTTCGTTCGGATAGACATTGAAGCCGCTCACAAGGATCATGTCTTTCTTGCGGTCGACGATCTTGAAGAAGCCGTTTTCATCGACCACGCCGATGTCGCCTGATTTGAAGTATCCGTCGGGCGTCATGACCTTGGCGGTCTCGTCGGGGCGCTGCCAGTAGCCGGCCATGACCTGCGGACCCTTGATGGCGATTTCGCCGGGCTGGCCTTGCGGGACTTCATTGCCGTCGTCATCGAGCAGCTTGAAGTAAGTGCCGGGAATCGGCACACCGATGGTGCCGGTGAAGGCCTTGCTGTTGGTCGGGTTGCAGCTGGCCGAGGGTGATGTCTCGGAAAGGCCGTAACCTTCGCAGACCGGGCAGCCGGTTTTCTCGAGCCACAGCTTGGCCACCGCGCCTTGCACAGCCATGCCGCCACCCAGTGAAATCTTCAGGTGCGACCAGTCCACGGTGTTGAAGTCCGGGTGATTCGCCAGGCCATTGAACAGGGTATTGACCGCGGGGAAGCTGTTGATCTTGTGCCTGGAGAGCTCTTTAAGCACGGCCGTCAGGTCACGCGGATTGGGGATCAGGATGTTTTTGCTGCCGGTGCGCATGCCCAGCATCATGTTCACGGTGAACGCGAAGATGTGGTACAGCGGTAGCGCGCAGACATACGTGAGCTGCTCGCCGGCCGGCAGGGCCGCCATGGCCGGGCTGTTCCAGGCTTCGGACTGCAGCACATTGGCGATCACGTTGCGGTGCAGCAGAACGGCGCCCTTGGAGACACCTGTGGTGCCGCCGGTGTATTGCAGCACGGCCACGTCGTCTGGTTTGATGTCGGGCCGCTTGAGCGTCAGGCGCGTGCCCTGCGCCACAGCGTCGTTAAAACGCACGGCGCCGGGCAGGTTGAAGGCCGGCACCATCTTCTTGACGTTGCGCACCACGTAGTTGACGAGCGCACCCTTGAGCATGCCCAGCTGGTCACCCATGGCGCACAACACCACGTGCTTGACGGGCGTGGCGGCAATGCATTGCTCGAGCGTGTTGGCGAAGTTTTCGATGATGACGATCGCCTTGGCGCCCGAATCCTTGAGCTGATGCTCCAGTTCGCGCGGCGTGTACAGCGGGTTCACATTGACCACCACATAGCCGGCGCGCAGGATGGCGGCCACCGCCACCGGGTACTGCGGTACGTTGGGCATCATGATGGCAACGCGGTCGCCCTTAGCCAGGCCCAAGCTCTGCAGGTAGGCGCCGAAGGCGAGCGACAGGCTGTCGGTCTGGCCGAAGGTCACGTCCTTGCCCATGAAGCTGTAGGCGACGCGGCTGCCGTGTTTCTTGAAGCTTTCCTCCATCAATGCGACCAGCGACGGGTACTGGGACGCGTCGATATCGGTAGGAACGCCCGGCGGATAGGCTTTGAGCCATGGGCGGTCAAGGGTCGCTGCATTCATGTTTGTCTTCTCCATTACGTATTGCTTACTGCCATGGATTCTCATGGCGTGCCCTCTTCGTGGCTATTGCGTTTTCCCTAGGAAACCCGGGAAATCAGGAGGGAAGCCTCTCTAAATCGGGGTGCGCCCGCGGCTCGCCGCCGCGGGAAAACCCGGCGGCCAGCGATTACTCGATGGCCTTGCCCATGTCTTCGATCACCTTTTTGGCGTCCCCGAACACCATCATGGTCTTGTCCATGTAGAAGAGTTCGTTGTCCAGGCCTGCGTAGCCGGCCGCCATGGAACGCTTGTTGACGATGACCGTCTTGGCCTTGTAGGCCTCCAGGATGGGCATGCCGTAGATGGCACTGCCCTTGACGTGCGCGGCGGGGTTCACCACGTCGTTGGCACCCAGGATGATGGCGACGTCGGCCTGGCCGAACTCGGCGTTGATGTCTTCCATTTCATGCACCTGGTCGTAAGGCACTTCGGCCTCGGCCAGCAACACGTTCATGTGGCCGGGCATGCGGCCGGCCACCGGGTGGATCGCGTATTTGACGTTGACGCCCTTGTCGATGAGCTTTTGCGCCAGCTCTTTGACCGAGTGCTGGGCGCGCGCCACGGCCAGGCCGTAGCCCGGCACGATGATCACGGTCTCCGCATTGCCCAGGATGAAGGCAGCGTCGTCGGCAGAGCCCGACTTGACGGGGCGCTGCTCTTTGGCGCCTACGGCGGCGGTGCCGGCCTCACCGCCGAAGCCGCCCAGGATCACGTTGAAGAAGGAGCGGTTCATCGCCTTGCACATGATGTACGAGAGGATGGCGCCCGACGAGCCGACCAGCGAGCCGGCAATGATCAGCATGGAGTTGTTGAGCGAAAAACCGATACCGGCCGCGGCCCAGCCCGAGTAGCTGTTGAGCATGGACACCACCACCGGCATGTCGGCGCCGCCGATCGGAATGATGATCAGCACGCCCATGACGAAGCTCATTGCCAGCATCGCGAAGAAGGCGGGCCAGCTGCCCGTGAACATGAACACCAGCCCCAGGCCGATGGTCACCAGGCCCAGCACCAGGTTCAGCTTGTGCTGGCCGGCAAACTGCACAGGTGCGCCCTGGAACAGGCGGAACTTGTAAGTGCCCGACAGTTTGCCGAAGGCGATCACCGAGCCGCTGAAGGTGATGGCGCCAATGGCGGCGCCGAGAAACAGCTCCAGCCGGTTGCCGGTGGGGATGGGGTTGCCTTTGGCGGCGATGCCAAAAGCGTATGGCTCGGCAACGGCGGCCACAGCGATAAAGACCGCAGCCAAACCGATCATGCTGTGAAAGAACGCCACCAGCTCGGGCATCTTGGTCATTTCGACCGTCTTGGCGCGCCAAGCGCCATAGCCTCCGCCGACCACCAGGCCCAACAGAACGTAACCCATGCCGAGGGCCTTGCCCCCCGAGATTTCGACGATCAGTGCTGCGGTGGTCAGCGCGGCAATGGCCATGCCGGCCATGCCGAACAGGTTGCCGCGGATTGAGCTGGTAGGGTGTGACAGGCCCTTGAGCGCCTGAATGAAGCAAACGGAGGCTACCAGGTACAGCAGCGTGACGAGATTCATGCTCATTTGGCGGCTCCTTCAGCGGGCGCGGCGACTTTTTTTTCTTTCTTGCGGAACATCTCCAGCATCCGGCGCGTCACCAGAAAGCCGCCGAAGATGTTGACGGCCGCCAGCGCCACGGCCAGCACGCCCATGGTTTTGCCCAGTGGTGTTTCGGTCAGTGCAGCCGCGAGCATGGCGCCTACGATCACGATGGCCGAAATCGCATTGGTCACCGCCATCAGCGGTGTGTGCAACGCCGGCGTGACGGTCCACACCACGTGGTAACCCACGTAGATGGCCAGCACAAAAATAATCAGGTTGATGATGGTGGGTGACACTGCATCCATGGTCTTCTCCGTGAGGGACTACGCGGGCGTGAGCCCGGCTTGTCCGATTAAATCCAATTGATCCGATGGGTCCCGAAAGGGTTACTTCTTCTTGACCTCGCCGCCCTGCGTCATCAGGCAGGCTGCGACGATGTCGTCTTCCAGGTCGACATTGAGCGTGCCTTCCTTGGTGATGATGAGCTTGAGGAAGTCGAGCAGGTTGCGGGCATAGAGCGCGCTGGCATCCGCCGCGACAAGGGCCGGTACGTTGGTCTGGCCGATCAGCGTCACGCCGTGCTTGACCACGGTCTTGCCGGGTTCGGTCAGCGGGCAGTTGCCGCCTTGCGGTGCGGCCAGGTCGACGATCACGCTGCCGGGCTTCATGGCCTTGACCATGTCTTCGGTGACCAGCACCGGCGCCGGGCGGCCCGGGATCAAGGCTGTGGTGATGACCACGTCGGCTTGCGCCACGCGCTTGGCGACTTCGGCCTTTTGCCGCTCGAGCCAGCTCGGCGGCATGGGCTTGGCATAGCCGCCCACACCGACCGCGGCTTCGCGTTCTTCGTCAGTCTCGTAGGGCACATCGATGAATTTACCGCCCAACGATTCGACCTGCTCTTTGACGCTCGGGCGCACGTCGCTGGCTTCAATGACGGCGCCAAGGCGCTTGGCGGTGGCGATGGCCTGCAGGCCGGCTACGCCGACGCCCAGGATCACCACGCGGGCGGCCTTGACCGTGCCGGCCGCCGTCATGAGCATGGGGAAGAAGCGCTGGTATTCGGCAGCGGCCATCATCACGGCCTTGTAGCCGGCGATGTTGGCTTGCGAAGACAGCACGTCCATGCTTTGCGCGCGGCTGGTGCGCGGCGCGGCCTCCAGCGCGAAGGACGTCAGCTTGGCCGCAGCCAGGCGCTGCAGCCCGGTGGCATCAAAAGGATTGAGCATGCCGACCAGCACACCTCCGGCTTTGGCCAGGCCCATTTCACTGTCCAGCGGGCAGCGGACCTTGAGCACGATATCAGCGCCATAAGCGCCCGCCGCGTCGGTGATCTCTGCGCCGACCGCCGTGTAGGCCTCATCGGGAACGCTGGCAGCCACCCCGGCGCCGGACTGCACACGGACGGTATGCCCTTGTGCCTTGAGCTTTTTGGTCGTTTCGGGCGTGATGGCGACGCGTGTTTCTCCGGCCGTGATTTCGGCGGGTACCCCAATGAGCATGGGTCTCTCCTCAGTACGTTGGTGTTGGTTTGATTGACGTCAGCCCGCAGGCGGGCTTGCGCGCGATCTGTCTCGGTGTCTTTGTCTGCGTATCCGCTTTTGTACCTGTCATGAAGCTTACATGAGATTTCTGCAATTTTTTGTCAGGGCAGTCTACAGTTTTTGACCCGAGTCAAGCCACGCAATAAAAAAAGCCCCGCCTGCCAATACATGGCGGTTGGGGCCGGTTTGCCTTGATGGCTGGCGTGCTATTTCTATTTGGCTGTCGGCATCACGAATTCGGCGCCCTTGCCGATGCTCTCTGGCCAGCGCTGCATGATGGACTTTTGTTTGGTATAGAAACGTACGCCCTCTTCGCCATAGGCGTGCATGTCGCCGAAGAGGCTTTTTTTCCAGCCACCAAAGCCATGCCAGGCCATGGGCACCGGGATCGGCACGTTGATGCCGACCATGCCGACCTGGATGCGGCGGCTGAATTCGCGGGCCACGTGGCCGTCCCGGGTGAAGCAGCTCACGCCGTTGCCGAATTCATGGGCATTGATCAGGTTCACCGCTTCGGCGAAGTCCTTCACGTGCACGCAGCCCAGCACCGGGCCAAAAATCTCTTCTTTATAGATGCGCATGTCGGGCGTGACATGGTCAAACAGCGTGCCACCCATCCAGAAGCCCTTGCCGCAGCCCGGGCCGGCCTTGGCGCCCGTGAAGGTGCGGCCGTCCACCAGCAGCTTGGCGCCTTCTTTCACGCCCGTCTCGATGTAGCCGGTAATGCGCTGGTGCGCGGCCGATGTGACGATGGGGCCCATTTCAGCGTCAAGCTCCACACCGTTTTTGATCACCAGTGTTTTGGCGCGCGCTTCCAGCATGGGAATGAGTTTTTCGGCCACATTGCCCACCAGCACAGCCACAGAGATCGCCATGCAGCGTTCGCCGGCCGAGCCGTAGCCCGCGCCGATCAATGCGTCCACCGCCTGCTCCAGGTCGGCGTCGGGCATGACCACCATGTGGTTCTTCGCGCCGCCCAGTGCCTGCACGCGCTTGCCGTGGCGTGCGCCGGTTTCGTAGATGTAGTTCGCGATCGGTGTGGAGCCAACAAAGGACACGGCCTTCACGTCCGGGTGCACCAGCAGGGCGTCGACCGCCTCTTTATCGCCCTGCACCACGTTGAAGACGCCGTCGGGCAAGCCGGCTTGCTTGAGCAGGTCGGCCATGAAAAGGCTGGGGCTGGGGTCGATGGGACTGGGCTTGAGCACAAAGCAGTTGCCGGCGGCAATCGCCACCGGGAACATCCACATCGGCACCATCACCGGGAAATTGAAGGGCGTGATGCCGGCCACCACACCCAGCGGCTGGCGCAGCGTCCAGTTGTCGATGCCGGTGGAAACCTGGTCGGTGAAGTCGCCCTTGAGCAGCTGCGGAATGCCGCAGGCGAATTCAACAATGTCGATGCCGCGCGAGACCTCGCCTTGGGCGTCGGTGAACACCTTGCCGTGCTCGGCGGTGATCATGTGGGCCAGCTTGTCCTTGTTCAGGTTGAGCAGTTCCAGGAACTTGAACAGCACGCGCGCGCGGCGCAGTGGCGGCGTGTCGGCCCAGGCGGGAAAGGCGGCCTGGGCTGACGCCACGGCCGCATCGACCTCCGTTCCGCTGGCAAGCGCGACATAACCCGACACCGCGCCCGTTGCAGGGTTGAAGACTTCCTGGCTACGCCCGGAAGACGGCGCGGCCACACGGCCATTCAGGTAGTGGCCGATGGTGGCTTGTGAAGCGGAGGCAGCAGGGGATAAAGACATTTTGCAATCCTTGAAAGGTGGCGGCACCGGACTGGCCGTTGGGGGTTCACCGCAGTCTAGGGCTGCGCAGCCGAATTGATAATGCCCCGTTTTGTGATTACATTGTTCATATTTTTGAACAATAGACCTCTCGACCTCCATGTCTTCCGACCAGCTATCGCCCCTTGTCGCCGATCTTCACCTGCTGACCATCCTGGCGGCTACACGCAGCTTTACCGAAGCGGCGCGCCGCCTCGGGATGTCCAAGGCCTCGGCCAGCATGCGCATCAGTGAGCTGGAGCGCGCCGCCGGCGTGACGCTGGTGCGACGCACCACGCGCTCCGTAGGCCTGACGGAGGCTGGCCAGCAATTGGTGAACGACATGCAGCCGGCGTTTAACCGCATCAGCGAGAGCTATTCCGCCGTGAAGGACCTGGTGGAAACCCCGCGCGGGCTGATCCGCGTGACAGCACCTGTCGCGCTCGGGCGTCAGCACCTGGCGCCCTGCGTTGCGGCCTTCCTCAAGCGCTATCCCGAGATCCATATCGAACTGGAACTCACCGACCGCTTTGTCAACCTTGCCAATGAAGGCTTCGACCTGGCGATACGACACACGAATGCGCCGCCCGACACCCATGTGGCCTGGGTGTTGTGCGAAACGCGCTCCATCCTGCTGGCCAGCCCCGACTACCTGGCGCGCCGCGGCGTGCCTGCGCAGCCGTCAGACCTGGCCGCGCACGATTGCCTGCTTTACCTGGGCAACCACAACACCGCCAGCTGGACCTTCGTGCGCAGCGGCAAGCGCAAATCCCGCGAGCAAGTTGGCGTGAACATCACGGGCACACTGAAGGCCAACAACAGCGAAGTGCTGCGCGAAGCGCTGGTGGCGGGCCTGGGCATCGGCCTGCTGCCGGATTTCAGCGCACCTGCGGGTGGCAGCGCGGTGCCATCGCCGTCGCCGCTTGTGCAGGTGCTGCCCGAGTGGCAGGTGCAGGGATTTTTCGGCGAGCGCATTTACGCCCTCAGGCCCTGGTCGCAGCAAGTGCCCAAGGCGGTGCAATGCCTTGTGGCACATTTGCGCGAGAGTTTCGCTGCCGGATTTTCGGCTAGCAAACACACCTGGCCGGCCGGTCAGGACCCCGGTCATCAAGGCCACGGATAATCCGGCGCATGATTAAACGATGGAAACCCAGCGTCACGGTCGCTGCGGTGATTGAAAAAAAGACGGGCGGTGTCTCCAGGTTCCTGCTGGTCGAAGAGGAAACGCGGGACGGCCTGAAGCTCAACAACCCCGCCGGCCACCTGGATCCCGGTGAAAGTCCCTTTGAGGGTTGCGTGCGCGAAACACTGGAAGAAACCGCCTTCCATTTCACGCCCACCGCCATTGTGGGTGTCTATCTCTCCCGCTTTGAGCGGGCCCTCATCGGGCAGGAAGAATCCGAAGACATCACCTACCTGCGCTTTGCGTTCTGCGGCGAACTGGGCGAGCACGTGGCAGGCCAGGCGCTGGATGAGGGCATTGTGCGCACGGTCTGGCTGACGGCCGACGAAATAAGAGCAAGCGCTCACATGCACCGAAGCCCTCTCTTGTTGACCTGCATGGAAGATTACCTGGCAGGCAGGCGCTTCCCGCTTGATCTGGTGACCACGGATGCCAGCGTGCATGCACCGCTGAACCAGAAGTAGGAAGCACCGCTGCCGTGGATGATTTGGCAGCGCCAACGGGACCCCGCTTTCCCGCTGACAGCCAGCGCAATCCTCAATAAAGAATTCGTTGCGCCACCGGCGGCGGCGTCCACTGGTACAACCAGGTCTCCGTCAATGACTGGCCGTCGACCTGCAAATGCATGCGCAGGTTGATGGGTGCCGTGCTGTCGCCATCGGGGCGCAGGTCGAACATGGCACGCCACCCCTTGATGGCGTCCAGCGGCCGGGCCGACGTCAATTCAATCGTGCCGCGCGAAGCGGTGATCACGGCTTTGACCTGGGCCCCGCGGTTCAGCAAGGCAAAGTCGCCGCCCGCAAAATCGACGGCAAAACGCCGCGTGTAGGCGGTGCGCTTTTGCCCGACCACGCCGCCGAGGCCGGTACGTGTGGCCACACAGCGCGCCAGCGGCCCTTGCGCGGCGGGCGGTTCGCCCCCCCAGTGCAGCCGGTAGGAAAACAGCAACTCCTGCCCTGCCTGCGGCTTGTCCCTGGGGTTCCAGAAGGCCACGATGTTGTCAAAGGTTTCGTCCGCGGTCGGAATTTCCACCAGCTGTATCGCGCCCGCACCCCAGCCCGCCTTGGGCTCAACCCACAGGCTCGGGCGTTTTTCATAGAACACGCCGTCGTCCTGGTAGTGGTCAAAGTTGCGATCGCGCTGCATCAGGCCAAAACCGCGCGGGTTCTCGTCCTGGAAGGCGTTGAACTGCAATTGCGCCGGATTGGTCAGTGGACGCCACAGCCATTCGCCCGTGCCGCTGTGCATGGCCAGGCCGTCGGTGTCGTGGATTTCGCCGCGCCAGTCCCAGCCCATGCGTTTGTCGTTTTCGCCGGTCTGGAACATGCTGGTGCACGGCGCGATGCCCATGCGGTCAATGGTTTTGCGCGGATACAGCGCCACGTCCAGGTCCATGACCTGCGTGTCGCCCGGCGTGATCACAAAGCGGTAGGCGCCGCTGACACTCGGCGAGTCCAGCAGGGCGTAGACGGTCAGTGAAGCCGCTTTCGGGTCCGGCTTTTCGAGCCAGTAGCCGATGAAATCCGGAAACTCTTCCGGGAAAGTTTGCGCCGTGTCGATGGCCAGGCCCCGTGCCGACTGGCCATACTGCCATTCGCCTCCCACCGCGCGAAAGTAGCTTGCGCCAAGGAAGGCCGCCACGTCACGCACCGGATCGGTGTGGAAGTTCAGCCGGAAGCCGGCAAAACCGAGATCGACGGGCAATTTGTCGCCCCGCACGCCGCTTTTTCCGTAATCAAACATGGCCGGGTCATAGGCCAGTTCCTGTGCCTGGCCATTGCTCACTTCATGCATGCGCACCGGCGTCTTGAAGAATAGGCCGAGGTGAAAAAATTTGGCCACGAAGCGCAGCTTGTCATCGCCCCACAAGGCATGGTCGTCCCTAAAGCGGATGGCCTGGTGCTGGTCCCAGTTCAAGTCCGAAATACCGGCCGGCAAGGCCGCAGGCCGGGGCCGGTAGGGTTTGGCGGCCAGGTCGCGCGCCTGGCCCTTGAGCATCGCGTAATCGAAGGCTTGGGCCTTGCCCACGGGTTTGAGGCCCGCAGCCTGGGCCAGTGACGAAAGCCATGGCAACCCGGTGGCGATGCCGGCGGCCGTGACGGCCTGCCCGGTGCGGGAAAGAAATTGACGTCGTTGCAAAGTGGCAGCTCCTGCAAGAAAGGGAGTTCCATTGTGCCGCCGGCCGCACGGCCAGCAGGGCCGGAAAGCCTCAGCAGGCGCAAACGCTTTCATCTTTTTACAATAGAGCCATGGGCAACCCGCAAATCAACACACACAGCCACGACGGCAAGCGGCAACGGATCGTTGTTGGCCTGAGCGGAGGCGTGGACTCCGCCGTGACGGCGCACCTGCTCAAGCAGCAGGGGCACGAGGTTATCGGCATCTTCATGAAGAACTGGGAAGATGACGACGACAGCGAGTTCTGCTCGTCCAACATCGATTTTGTCGACGCCGCCGCCGTGGCCGACGTGATCGGCATCGAGATCGAGCACGTCAACTTCGCAGCCGACTACAAGGACCGCGTCTTCGCCGAGTTCCTGCGCGAATACCAGGCTGGCCGTACGCCCAACCCCGACATCCTGTGCAACGCCGAAATCAAGTTCAAGGCATTTCTGGACCATGCCATGCGCCTGGGCGCCGAAAAAATCGCGACCGGCCACTATGCGCGGGTGCGTCGCAATGAAGCCACCGGCCTGCACGAACTGCTCAAGGGCCTGGACCCGGCCAAAGATCAAAGCTATTTTTTGCACCGGCTGAACCAGTCACAGCTCTCCAAAACGCTGTTCCCTGTGGGTGAGCTGCGCAAGACCGAAGTCCGGCGCATTGCCGACGAGATCGGCCTGCCCAACGCGAAGAAAAAAGACTCCACGGGCATCTGCTTTATCGGCGAGCGGCCTTTCCGCGAATTTTTGAATCGCTACATTGCCAAAGAGCCCGGCCCCATCAAGAACGACAAGGGCCGCGTGCTCGGTGAGCATGTGGGCCTGTCTTTCTACACGCTGGGGCAGCGCCAGGGCCTGGGCATAGGCGGCGTGAAGGCCAAAGGGGCCGAGCTCAAGGCCGTGCAGGCACGCGGGTTACGCGGCGTGGGCGAGCACGAACCCTGGTTTGTGGCACGCAAGGACCTTGAAACGAACACGCTGTGGGTGGTTCAGGGCCATGATCACCCCTGGCTGCAATCCACGGTGCTTCAGGCACAGGACTGCAGCTGGGTGGCGGGACATGCACCGACGCCCGGTGTCATGGCGGCCAAAACACGCTACCGGCAGGCCGACGCGCCCTGCGAACTGCGCAGCGCTACCGGCGCGGCCTGCGAACTGGTGTTTGCCGATGCCCAGTGGGCGGTGACGCCGGGCCAGTCGGCTGTGCTCTACCAGGGCGATGTCTGCCTGGGTGGCGGCGTGATTGCCACCAGCAATGTGCAGAACCAGCCGGCTGTGCCGGTCCGGGCAGTCTACGCCTGATTTTCATTCAAATCAGGCCGAAAGCCATTATGGTATTGCGCAAGCAGCTATTAAATCAATAGCAAAACGACTCAAAGCGCGGTTTCAACGTAGGTGTAAATGTAGTTGGAGCCGCCGTTGACGTTGCCCAGCAGGCGCGACGAACCAAAAATGCCCGAGCGGTGCGACACACCAAAGCCTATAAAGGTGTCCTTGAGCGGCCGGTAGCCGATCAGGTCGCCCAGGCTCACGTCAATGGTCGGGTCCAGGTAGTTAAGCATGCGCGAGGCCGACTTGCCGTTTGCCGCCAGGCTGGACGACTCGATGTAAGGCGCCCGCTGCGCCATGGAGACGCCCACGCCCAATCCCAGCCGCGTCTTGACCCGGTCGCTCCACGGGAAGCCCGAGTAAACGGCTTTCATGAACAGGTCCAGTTGCACGCCATTGGCCTGCAGGCCCCGCTCGTTGTGGTGCGTGAGGCCCACRTAGCCGATGAAGTCGAGCGGCCAGCCGTTCACGTTGTTCAGGAAGGGCTTGCCSACCTGAATGCCGGTRATGCKGGTCGAATTGACCTTCGCCGTCGACAGGCACTGCGCCGTGATGATCTTGGCCAGGTGGCAGCCATCTTCGGTTGACTTGCCGTACAGCAGCTTGAAGTAGGTGGGCGAGCCGTCTTCTGCCCACTCGCGCTTGTGGCCGCCAAAGTCATAGGCCGCGCCGATATACACGGCGGGCAGCACGCTCTTTTGCACGATGGGGCTGTTCTTGGTCTTGTTGTCCAGCAAGGTGGCCGACACACCGGCCAGCAGGCGCCAGCGCTCCGTGAGGTCATAAGAGCCGTAAAGGCCAATCGAGGTCTGCACGCCCGAGCCCGGCGCATAAGCAGGCCGCCCGGCCGTTGCCTCACTGGCCTGCACGCCGTAGTAATAGTTGTTGAGCCTGGCGTCGCGCACCCCCACGGTCACACTGGGGCGCAACATCCAGGGGCCCGAGCGCCAGTCGTAGGTGTAGCCCAGACGGAACTCGTTGCCCTTGTAGGTGTTGCTGATGTCATGCACCAGCTCCGCCTGCAACGTGCCCCAGGGCTGGCGCCAGCGGTAGGCCAGGCCCAGGTCCAGGCCCGAGTCGCGCGGCGACATGCCGGCCAGGCTGGCGGGCAGGCGCTCGGTCGGAAAGCCCTCCAGGCGCTGCTCCACAAAAAGGTCCAGGCGCCGCTCGGTGCCGTTGAGCAGCTTGATGCCGCCCCGGTTGGCATGCAGGAAAAGCCGCTCGCCCTCATACAGGTAAAGCGGCAACAGGTCGTAGCGCGTGCCGGCATCCTTGTAGGGCGAACGCTCGATCCGGGTCACGAGGCCCAGCCCGACACTGCCCGGCGAAGAAAGGATGTCGGTGAGCGGCTCAGTGTTGCCGCCGGCAAAGGCCGGCAGGGCCGCGCACAGCCCGGCAGCCGCAATAGCAGCTCCGCGCAGAACTCGGTGTGGCAAAAGGAGCAAAGGGGAGCGATTCATCATGTTTTTTTGAAAGTGGGGGATGTTGCAGCAGCCGGTCAGGGGGCACACACTCCGATGCTATCCACGAACAACGCATCCGCTCCGGCCGATTTGTAAGAAAACGGGTACAAATCGGATAGGCCGACACCGCGCCATTCCCCTTATTGATTCGATCCGGGCGTCTTTCTCACACGCCGGCTCACACGTACACTGCCTATCTTCGGGTCTCCACTAACTTAACGGAGCCTGTTATGCCCAAATTCGTGATCGAACGTGCCATCCCCGGACTCGGGACCCTGAAGCCCGCCGAGCTGCAATCCATCTCCCAGAAATCCTGCGGTGTGCTGCAGGAACTGGGGCCTGATGTGCAGTGGGTGCAAAGCTATGTGACGGGCGGCAAGATGTACTGCATCTACAACGCGGCCAGCGAGGAACTCGTGAAGGAACACGCGCGCAGGGGTGGCTTTCCGGCGGACACCGTCTCGCGAGTCACCACCACCATAGACCCCACCACCGCCGAAGCCTGAGGCCGCCGGTGAACTCGCCAGCCCCGAACGACGCGCCGCCTTTGGGGCTGGCCATCCACCTGCTCGGCCCGCCGCGGGCGGAGCGCGGAGGCCAGCCCGTGCCGGCGCCACGCGGGCACAAAGTCTGGGGCCTGCTCGCCTACCTGGTCCGCAGCGATGCGCCGGTCAGCCGCAAGCACCTGGCGCAGCTGCTGTTCGAGGATGCCGAAGATCCGCTGGCCGCCCTGCGCTGGAACCTTAGCGAGCTGCGGCGCCTGCTCGGCACCGCAGATTTGCGCGGCGATCTGCTGGCGCTTTCACTGGAGCCTGCCACCTACGTCGACCTCAGCGCCGTGCTGTCGGGTAGCTGGGCGCAAGCCCTGTATGTGCCCGGCCTGGATCACGAGTTGCTGGAAGGCATGAATTTTTCCGGCAGCCCGGCCTTCGAGGTCTGGCTTGCCACGGAGCGCCGCCATCTGCAGGCCGCCGCCGAAGCCGTGCTGCGCGAAGCCGCACTGGCTCGCATGGCCGCGGGCGCCATGACAGAAGCAGCCGCGCTGGCCGGCCGACTGGTACGGCACAACCCGCTTGACGAGAACTACCAGGCTTTGCTGGTGCGCAGCCTCGCGGCCGCGGGTGACGGCGTGGGCGCCGCGCGCCAGGCCGCAGCCTGCCGTGAATTGTTCCAGCGCGAACTCGGCGTGCAACCCGGCGCCACGCTGGACGCCGCCCTGCGCACGCTCACCGCAGCGCCCACCGCGCGGCCCGCCACCGGGCGCGCCGCGGCGCTGGCACAGCTGGAAGCCGGGGAGGCGGCGATCAGCGCCGGCGCGCTCGATGCCGGCCTGCAATGCCTGCGCCGCGCGATCGTGGAAGCCGATGCCACCGGCGACGCGGCGCTGCGCGCGCGCACGCGTGTGGCCCTGGGCGGCGCGCTGGTGCATGCCGCCCGCGGACGCGACGAAGAGGGCGCTACGGCGCTTCACGAAGCACTGGAGGTCGGCCACGAGGCTTCGCCGGCACTCGCCGCCGCCGCGTGCCGCGAGCTCGGCTACGTCGAATTCCTGCGCGGCCGCTATGAACGCACGCTGGCCTGGCTGCAACGCGCGACGCCGATGGCAGCCGGCGACCACGCGGAGCAAGCGCGCATTGCCACCGTGCAGGGCGCTGCGCTCAGTGACACTGCGCATTACACAGCCGCCATCAGCCAGCTACGCGAAGCAGAGGTGCTGGCTGCTAGCGTCGGCGACAGCCGGCAACTTGCCTACGCGCTGTCCATGCTGGGCCGCGCGCTGCTGCTGCACGGTGAACCCGAGGCCGCCGCCGACGCCCTGGACCGCTCGGTGGCACTGGCCCGGCAAGGCTGGACCGCCTTTGTGCCGTGGCCGCAATCGCTGCGGGCCGAGATCGACCTGCTGCGCGGCGACGTGGATGCGGCCGCGAACCGCTACGAGCATGCCTTCGCGCTCGGCTGCCAGCTCAGCGACCCATGCTGGGAAGGCATTGCCGGCCGAGGCCTGGGGCGCGTGGCGATGGCGCGCGGGGAACCGCAGCGCGCCGTCGAAATACTCGCTGACGCATTGACGCGCTGCATACGCCTTCCTGATGCCTACCTGTGGGCCAAGGCATATGCCCTCGACGCGCTGTGTGATGTCGCTGTGGCACAAGCCATGCCCCAGGCCTCGGCCTGGATCAACGAAATGCAGGACCTCGCTGCGCGCAGCGGCATGCGCGAACTGACGGTGCGCGCCTGCCTGCACCGCGCGGCGCTCGGCGACGGTGCGAGCGCGGCGGCGGCGAAGCTGCTTGCCGGCCAGATCGACAACCCCGCGCTGCACGCCCTTGCCGGGCTATGACTGCGGTTGCCACATCCAAAGAGGCTGATGATGAATGCGAAATCAAACGACGCCGTATCGCTCAGCGGCATCCGGCGCCTGGTGCCCGGCCAAGCGCTGCGTTTGCCGCGGCGCGGCGGCGAACTGACGGTGCTGCACGGCCGGCTCTGGCTGACGCTCCACAACGATCCCGGGGATCATTTCATCGAAGCCGGCCAGCGCGTGCGCCTTGGCACCAACAAGAACGCAGTGGTTGAATCCGCAGGAACCGCGCAGGGCGTGAGTCTGCACTGGGAGCCTTGTCGCCCGGGCTTCGTCAGTGCCTTGCTCGCCCGGCCCCTGAGCGGCACGGCCTTCCTGGCCTTTTTGGCGGCCCGCGGCTTCGCGGCGCTGGCCCTCAGCGCCGCGGCAGGCGCAAGACGCGCGCGTGGCCATCATGCGGTCAGCGACCGCCACGTGTTCATCACGCTGGAAGGCGGCGGGGCGCGAGGGTCAGGCCACCCTTGAGGAAAAAAGCCATCAACCCTTATCGGATGAGCGCAAACAGCTATTAAATTGATAGCAAACACGCCGTGACGCTCTTTTTTAGCGCTGCATGCCATCGCCACCGCGGCGGATGCCACCGGTGAACACAGGCCGGGCGCCGCATGGCCTCAGCCGAGCCCGCACCACTGCGCGATGCGGTGCATCATGTCGCCCCACAAACCGAGCACGGCGGCAAGCACCAACACCCCGCCAGCCAGGCGCACGCCAAGTTGCCCGCCCAGCCTATTGCCAGCGCGCCGAAGCCCAGCCAGTAGTTGCGGCGCCAGCAACAGGGAGACGCCGCTACCTACCGCAAAAGCCGCCATAGCCAGCGCACCTTGCAGCGGTCCGCCGCTGAGCGACGCCACCAGCAGCGCCGAATAAAGCAGGCTGCAGGGCATAAAGGCCCACAACGCGCCCACCGAGAACATGCCGCCGCGCGATGCGGCCACGGCACCCACCCTGGACCACGCGGAGCGGCCCGCGCGGTCGGCCCAGGCCGGCTGGCTGGCCTTCACCACCAGCATCAGGCCCCAGCCCAGCACGGCCAGGTGAAACAGCACCCAGAGCGGCTTGACCACGGCGGCCTGCTCCGTAATCCAGGCAAAACTTTGCACCGCCACGGCTGCCGTCGCGCCCGCGGTGGAATAGCCTACAAGCCGCCCGGCCTGAAAGACCAGCGGTGAATGTGCCTGCCGCTGCGGGCCCACGCGCCGGAGACCGCCACAGGCAGCGCCGCACATCACGGCGCAATGCGGTCCGCCGGCCAGCCCCATCAGCAAGGCCGTCATGGCGAGTGCGTAAGACATGGGCGGCGCCGCAATCAAATAATGCGCGAAAACCGGCTGCGGTTGAGGTCGGACTGCAGGTAGCGGTCGAACACCATGGCCACCGCGCGCAGCACGAAGCGCCCCTCGGGCGTCACTTCGATGCCGGTGTCAGACAGCACGACCAGGCCGGCGTGCTCCAGTTCGCGCAGGCGTTCGAGCTCGGGCGCGAAGTAGGCCTTGAAGTCCAGCATCCAGGCGAGTTCTATCGACTCGAACCAGACCCGGCCTTGGCACATGATGGCCATGATCACCGCGCGGCGCGCCAGGTCGTCCCGGCTTAGCGCCAGGCCGCGCGTAACCGGGAAGCGCCCCTGATCCAGCAGGTCGCAGTATTCCTCCAGGTCCTTGGCATTCTGGCTGTAGGTGGCGCCGACCGCGCCTATGGCCGACACGCCCAGACCCACCAGGTCGCGGTCGGGCTGGGTGCTATAGCCCTGGAAGTTGCGGTGCAACCGGCCCTCGCGGCTGGCCACGGCCAGCGCGTCGTTCTCAAGCGCGAAGTGGTCCATGCCGATGTAGCGGTAACCCGCGCCCTGCAAACGCTGCATGGCCTCGGCCAGCATGGCGGCCTTGTCCTCGGCCGCGGGCAGCAGCGCCGTTGGGATGTGCCGCTGCGGCTTGAAGCGCTCCGGCAAATGGGCATAGGCATAGAGGGCAATGCGGTCCGGCCTGAGCTCCTCGACCCGGCGTATGGTGCGCGCGAAGGACGTCTGTGTCTGCCGCGGCAAGCCGTAGATCAGGTCCACATTGATGGATTCAAACCCGAGCGCGCGCGCCTGCGCGACCAGCGCGAACACCTGTTCGGCGGGCTGGACGCGGTGCACGGCTTTTTGCACATCGGGGTCAAAATCCTGGACGCCGAAGCTCAGTCGGTTAAAGCCCAGGGCGGCCAGCGCGGCCAGGCGCGTGTTGTCCACAGTGCGTGGGTCTACCTCGATGGCCATTTCCGCACTGGCCGCGATGTCGAAGTTGCCTCTGAGCATGTCCATGAGCCGTGCGAGTTCCGCGTCGGACAAAAAAGTCGGCGTGCCCCCGCCCAGATGCAGCTGGCTAACGGGCTGCCCCTGCCCCAGTCGCGCCGTGTACAGGGCCACTTCGCGCTCAAGATAGCCCAGGTAGGCGGTGGCGCGGCTGTGCTGCTTGGTGATGATCTTGTTGCAGGCGCAGTAGTAGCACAGCGATTCGCAAAACGGGATGTGCACATACAGCGACAGCGGCGCCGCCGATGTCTCGGCCCGCACGCGTCTGTCGTCCAGCGCGTGGCTATGGTCGACGGCGGTAAAGGCCTCGACAAAACGGTCCGCTGTGGGAAAGGAGGTGTAGCGCGGCCCGGTGATGTCGAACCGTCGAAGGGCCTGGGGTAATACAGCGGGCATGGAATGTTTAGGGAATGTGAGGCCTCCACTGTGCCGCCCCTCCGCCCCGGCTGCGTTGATGTGGATCAACGAGGGCGCAAGGTGGGGCCGCCGGACGCGTTTGCCCTGTTCTTGACCTGCGTCAAATCGCCGCGAAGGGCACGCCGTAAGCTGGCGGCTTCCCCATTGCCCTGGGTGGACGGCCCCGGCTGCCAACCCTTCATCTCRTGTCCCTGTCACAAGCAATCCAAGTAACCCAAGCTACTGTTCTTCCGCACCGAAAAGTCCTGCGTTCCTGGCTTCTTCCCGTCTCGACCAAAAACACCGGCCTTGCATTGGCGCTGGCCCTGATGGACCTTGCCCTGTTCGCTGCATGCATGRCCGGGGCGGTGCTCGCGGACCACCCCGCCCTCCAGGTGCTCATGGCCCTGCTGGCGGGGTTCATGATCGCCAGGCTGTTTATCCTCGGCCACGATGCGTGCCACCAGAGCTTCACCTCACACCGCAAACTCAACCGCTGGCTGGGCCGCCTGCTTTTTCTGCCCTCGCTCACACCCTACAGCCTGTGGGACGTCGGGCACAACATCGTGCATCACGGCTACACCAACCTCAGCGGCTTTGATTTCGTCTGGCAGCCCGCAACTCTTGAGGCCTATGAACGCCTGCCCGCCTGGAAGCGATGGCTGGAGCGCGTCTACCGCAGCGGCTGGGCGCCCTGGCTCTATTACCTCGTGGAAATCTGGTGGAAGCGGCTTTACTTCCCGTCCAAAGCCGTGATGCCCACACGGCGCGGCATTTTTGTCGCGGACAGCTTGCTGGTCACCGCCGCTGCCGCTGCCTGGGTCGCGGGCCTTGTGGTCACGGCATGGTCTACCGGCCAGTCGGCGCTCTGGCTTTTGGCTGTCGGCTTTTTCCTGCCGCTGCTGGTGTGGAACGGCCTTATAGGCTTTGTGGTCTACGTGCACCACACGCACACCCAGATCGCCTGGTACGACAACAAAAAGAGCTGGTCCGACGCAAACCCCTTTGTCTCCACCACCGTGCACCTGACCTTCAACTCGTTTTTCGGCGCGGCGCTGCACCACATCATGGAGCACACCGCCCACCACGTCGACATGGGCGTGCCGCTGTACCGCCTCAAGCAGGCCCAGGCCGTCCTGGAGGCCAGGCTACCCGGCCACATCGTTGTACAGCCCTTTTCATGGCACTGGTACTTCGACACGGCGCGCCGCTGCAAGCTTTACGACTTCGAGGGGCGGCAATGGACGGATTTTTCCGGCAATCCGACCTCGCAAGGGATGGCCGGGCCCGTTTAAGCCGTAAACAGGTTGTCAGTGGACGCGCGTGTCGAAGACCTGTTTGAGGGCCGCATGGTCAAKGATGCGGATGTGGCGCTTGTCGACTTCAAGGATGCCCTGTTGCTGGAAAGCGGAAAAGGTGCGGCTCACGGTCTCCAGTTTCATGCCCAGGTAGCTGCCGATTTCGGCACGCGACATGCGCAGGTGAAACTCGCTGGCCGAGTAGCCGCGTAACTTGAGCCGCTGCGACAGGTTAAGCAGGAAGGCGGCCAGCCGCTCTTCGGCGTTCATGCTGCCCAGCAGCATCATCAGGCTGTGTTCCTTGACGATCTCCCGGCTCATCAGCCGGCCGACGGCCTGCTGCATGTCGGCACTGGTCGCGGCCAGGCCGCTGATCTGGTCGTAGGGAATGGTGCAGACTTCAGTGTCTTCGAGCGCGGTGGAGTTGCTGGCATACGCGCCGTTGGCAATACCGTCCAGGCCCATCAGCTCACCGGCCATCTGGAAGCCGCTGACCTGCTCACGGCCGTCCGCGAGCGTGAGGCTGGATTTGAAGGTGCCGATGCGCACCGCATAAATGTTGCGGAAAGCCTGGCCCTCATGGTAGAGCGTCTGCCCCGCCTTGACCTTGATCCGGCTGAAGTGGAGATCGTCCAGTCCCCCCACATCGGCGGGCTTCATGCCGCAGGGCAGGCAAAGGTCGCGCAGATTGCAGTTCGAGCAGGGAGTCTTCAGCGGCAGGATGGCGGCGGAAGAAATGCCGCCGACGGATGAAGTGCCGCTGGTGGATGAACAGGCTACAGGCATGATGACTCCTTGGATTGGGAGGAAGAAACGGATTGATCCACACGCCGCGGCTGCGCAAGCATTGCCACGGTGTCCCCGAGTTGGTAAAACTCKGCGTGTTTATCGAGGAAGCAGGCAGCACCCGCAGCCAGGTAGCGCGCACGGTAGGCGGCCTCGGCATGGTTGCTGAGGATGATGAAAGGAATGTCTTGCGTGGTTTTGAGGATGGACTGCAGCACCTGCATGCCCGTGCCCTTCTCGAATTGCACGTCAAGCACCACCACATCGGGCTGCGTCGCCAGGATGCCCGAGACCGCAGACTCCGGCGTATCGGCCTGGCCCGCGACCACCACGCCCCGGGCGGTAAGCATTTCGGCAACGCTGCGGCGGCTCAGCGCGGAATCGTCGGCCAGAAAGACCCGGGTGGGTGAAGCGGTGTGTTGCATGCCTCTACTGTCGCGCAGGCGGCGCGGCAGGGACATCGTCTTTTGCTGAAAGGCCGGCTCGGATAAGGCTGGTTCGCCGGCACCGGCGCTCCGATCCAGACTCGGAAATTTCCGAGCCTGTACCGACCAGCGCGCCCGCTTAATGCGCCATCAAAACCGGCAGCGTCATGCTTTTGAGGACGGTCCGGGATGCGCCGCCCAATACCCATTCATAGGCGCGGGCGCGGCCATAGCAGCCCATCACCAGCAAGTCCGCCTGCAGATCGAACGCGCGCGACAGCAGCAGGTCGCCCAGGTTCCCGGGTTCCGCGCCTTCCACATTTTCCCGGTGCCAGCTGGCCTGGACACCTTGGATCTTCAGGTAAGAGACGATATTCGGACCTGCGCCCGTAGCCGCCACGGCATCAACGCCCCAGCTCAGGATATGCACCGAGTTTGCGTTGCGCAGGATGGGCAGGGCCGCGGTCACCGCGCGTGCGGCTCCGCGGGTGGGCTTCCAGGCGATCACCACATTGCCCGGCAAACCCGGTTTTGCCGACGTGTAGGGCAGCACCAGTGCCGGCCGCCCGCTCAGGGCGATCACGGCCTCCGGAAAATCCGCCGGCATCAGTGTGGACCAGCCCTCGCCCGGGCCGTGCTGGCCCAGCACCAGCAAGTCGGCATAAAGCGCCTGTTCGGCAAAGGCCGACACCAGCGGGAATTCATGAACTTCAGCCCAGGTGGCCGACAACCCCGCGGGCCTGAGCTGCTCGAACACCGAACGTGCCCGCGCCAGTTCGGTGTCCTGCACGTTCTCCCGCCTCACGGCCAGGCCGACGCCGATGCCGGAGGCGACGGGAAGCGCCTCCGAGGCCGAAGGCGATGCATACAGCGCCGTGATGCCGGCGCCATGCTGCGCGGCAAGCCGGCAGGCAAATTCAAGGCGTTGCGCGAATTGCGGCGAGGCATCGGCGTGGACCAGCAGCTGTTTCAGTTCATTGCCCATGGAACACCTCCCGGTGCAGAGTTTGGATACCCTGACTGTAGGCAGATGCACCCAAGGCCGTATTGACCCTCGTCAACACCATGCACTTTGCGCGGCCGCTTTCAGCGTTCAGCTGTCCAGCGGTTCGGCCAGCCCGTGCTTGATGGCGTAGCGGATCAGTTCGCTCTGGTTTTGCAGCCCCATTTTTTGCATGAGGTTGGTCTTGTGGGTGCTGACGGTCTTGACCGACAGGTTCAGCCG
Organism: Polaromonas sp. P1_E1_2; assembly: GCF_056406035.1. NCBI lineage: Bacteria > Pseudomonadati > Pseudomonadota > Betaproteobacteria > Burkholderiales > Comamonadaceae > Polaromonas > Polaromonas sp. P1_E1_2. Next base: position 26,032 of record NZ_JBFUAZ010000004.1, read on the forward strand.
CGTGCCAATGTCCGTGAGAGAGACGCCGGCCACCAGCAGCTGCAGCACCTCGAACTCGCGGTTGGAAAGGCTCTCGTGCGGAACCGCCTGGCTACCGGGCATCGCGCCCAACGCAAGCTGTTCCGCCACCTCGGCGCTGATGAAGGCGCCGCCCGAAGCGACCTTGCGTATGGCCTGCTCCAGCTGGTCCGGTGCGCTCTCTTTGGTCAGGTAGCCGCTGGCGCCGTTCTTGATCGCGCGCACGGCGTACTGCAGCTCCTGGTGCATGCTCAGGACCAGGATGCGCAGCTGCGGTTTTTCGCCGCGAATCAGCTTGATGAGCTCCATGCCGCTGCGCCCCGGCATGGAGAGGTCCAGCACCAGCACGTCGAAGGCCAGCTCGCGCACGCGCTGCATGACTTCCGTTCCGTTGCCGGCCTCGCCGGCGACCTCCATGTCCTCGATGGAGGACACGATGCGCTTGAGCCCCTCCCGCACGATTGAATGGTCGTCGGCAATCACAATCCTGATCACGTAATGTCTCCTGTTTCGGGCACCGGGATGCTAACCCGTATGCGGGTGCCCTGGCCCGGCGCGGTGTCTATGTCCACCGTTCCCTGCAGCAAGCGGGCCCGCTCGTGCAGGCCCATCAGGCCCAGCGAACTGGGCTTGCGCGGCGCGTCCAGGGCGAATCCGGCACCGTCGTCGACCACTTCGAGAACCACGGCCGCGTCAGTCCTCGCGATGCGCACCTCGACTTGCGACGCACCCGCGTGCTTGGCCACGTTTACAAGCGACTCCTGCACGATGCGGAATACCGCCGTGGCATACGGTTCGGCCAGTTCAACGTCCTCGTCCAGCGACAGTTTGCATGCCACGGCATGGCGCTGGGTGAAGTTGTGGGTGAGCCATTGGATGGCCGGCACCAGGCCCAGGTCGTCCAGCAGCAGCGGCCGCAAATCCGACGCGATGCGGCGCGTGGCGGCCACCGTGGTGTCCAGCAAGCCAAGCATGTCGTCGAGTTTGGCCCGCACGGCACCCGCATCCGGGGACAAGGCTTCCCGAATCCAGGTGGCGTCCATTTTGATCGCTGTCAGTGACTGCGCGAGTTCGTCATGCAGCTCGCGCGCGATCCGTGTTTTCTCGCTCTCGCGGATGGCGTGGGCCGCCGAGGCGAAGGCGCTCAGTTCCTCGCTGGCGCGCACGCGCTCGGTCACGTCGCGCAGGATCACGGTGTAAAGCTTGCCGTGCGTGGTATCGAGCTGCGAGATCGAGGCTTCCAGGGGAAACTCTTCGCCGCTGGCCCTGAGCCCGTAAAGCACCGTGCCGTCTCCCATGCGCCGCGAGGTCGTGCCGGTCTGGCCGAAACGCCTTAGCTGCTCGCCGTGCGCGCCCTGGTGCCGCTGCGGGATCAGGCGCGTGAGCTGCTGGCCCAACATCTCTCGCGTGGGCCAGCCGAATATTTTCTCGGCGGCCTTGTTGTAGAGGATCACGTGCTGTTCTTTGTCCACAGTGATGATGGCGTCCATGGCCGAATCCAGCAGGCCGGCCAGCCTCGCGTCCGCGCCCTCCAGCGCTTGCTTGCCGATACGGTCTCGCGCCGCGTCGCGCCCGGCCAGCAGCCAGGCGATGCCGCAAGTGGCGGCGGCCAGCGCCGTAACCAGCGGCAGGCCCGGCAGCGACTGCGGGCTGGATGCCAGATGGACGGCGGCCAGCAGCGTAAGGGTTGCCATCACGGCCAGCGCGATGGCCATGGAACGCCGGCGCTTCGGCACTGCGTCACCTATGTGGGGGAACAAGGACATGGGCAGCTTCGGGAGTGGAACCCGATCTTACCGCCCGGCCCTTTCTGCGGAAGCCGGCACAGGCCCCATCAGCAGCACCGTCAAGGCGCTGGAGGCCGCGCAAGCAAGCCAGAATACAAAAAAGGCGGCGGTCTGCAGCGCCAGCCGGGACAGCCCCGCGGGTTGCCCGTAACGCAGCATTTCCTCAGGGTCGAACAGTCCGAAGAGCAGCAGTTCCAGCAGGCAGGCCGACAGAAAGGCCGGCCAGGCGATGCCCAGTATCTTGTTGGCTGAAATCATGGCGTCTCCTCTTTGTGTTGCAGGCGATCAGGGGCGAGCCGTTTTGTCGGGTGTGGCCGCGTGGTTGCGCCCCTCCAGGGCAGGCGCCAGCGCCCTGGGTTGATGCAGCGCATTGGTTCGCGAGGCCCGCGCCGGCTCCTGTCCGCCTATCACGGCATCCGGATACTTGACGGCCAGAAAGGCTGTCACCACGCCTGCCACGACCACGGCGGCGGGCCCGGAAATCACCAGCCAGACATGGCCGTGCTTCCACCAGGGGGAGGCTTGGGTGGGAATGGTATTCATGAAAGGCCTTTCATCGCGGAACCAGGAACACGGACTTTTCTTCGACGTGGGCGCGCCCGCTCTCATCGCCGACACGGAACACGATGGCGTGCGAGCCGGCCGGCGCCGAGCCGTAGGGAATCTGCAGCCGCACCGCGACCCAGCGGGATTCGGTGGGTCCCACGCTGACCTCGGCCTCGGAGGCGACCGTCAGGCCCTCCAGTCCGGCAGCCGCAATCGTGTAGCGCTGCGGCTGCTCGGTGGCGTTCATGATCTGCAGGCGGTACACGTTTTCCAGCCGCCCACCGGCAACGATGCGCGACAGCGCCGCGCGGTCGCGCACCACGTCAACCTTCAGCGGCATGCGCGCCACCAGGCTCCACAGCAGCGCCAGGCACAGCACGCCCAGAAGCGTGGTGTAGACCAGCACGCGCGGCCGCAGCACCCGGCGCAGCATGCGCGAAGCGCTCCATTTCCCGGCCAGCGCGTTCTGGGTCGTGAAGCGGATCAGGCCTCGTGCATAACCCATCTTGTCCATCACGCCGTCACACACGTCCACGCAGGCGGCGCAGCCTATGCACTCATACTGCAGGCCCTCGCGAATGTCTATGCCCGTTGGACAGACCTGCACGCACAGGGTGCAATCGACACATGCGCCCAGAGACAATGCCGAGGCGTCGGCGTGGCGCGACCTGGCGCCGCGCGGTTCACCCCGCGCGGGGTCGTAACTCACGATCAGCGTGTCCTTGTCGAACATCGCGCTCTGAAAACGCGCATAGGGGCACATGTATTTGCACACCTGCTCGCGCAGGAAACCGGCATTGCCGTAAGTGGCGAAACCGTAAAACAAGACCCAGAAGATYTCCCAGCCACCCATTTTGGTCTGCAGGAACTGCAGGATCAGCTCGCGGGCCGGCACGAAATAAGCGACAAAGGTAAAGCCGGTCCACATCGCCACACCTATCCAGAGGATGTGCTTGAACCACTTCTTGACCAGTTTTTCCAGGGAGAAAGGGGCGCCGTCCAGCCGCAACCTGGCCGTGCGGTCGCCCTCCACCTTGCGCTCTATCCAGAGGAAGATTTCGGTATAGACCGTCTGCGGGCAGGCAAAGCCGCACCACAGGCGGCCCGCCACTGCCGTGAACAGGAACAGCGACAAAGCGCTGGCGACCAGCAGGCCGGTCAGGTAGATGAAGTCCTGCGGGTACAGCACATAACCGAATAGATAAAAGCGCCGCGCCTCCAGGTCGAACAGCACCGCCTGGCGCTGCCCCCACTGTAGCCACGGCAAGCCATAGAAAAACAGCTGGGTCAAGATGACGAATGCCCAGCGCCAGCGCGCGAAAAGCCCGCTCACGGAGCGCGGGTAGATTTTCTTTTGCGCCTCGTACAGCGACTCCCCTGCCGGCTCCGCCGCCGGCACGATGGGAATGATTTTTCGCAGTGGCAGCTGGGTCACTGTCGCCTCAAAGTTTTGCCGCAGCGGCTTTGTTGGAGAGTCCCCAGATGTAAGCTGTCAACACATGGATCTGCGCTTCCGTGAGCTTGCCGGCCTGCGCAGGCATCTCGTTGGTTTTGCCTTTGTTAACAATGTCAACGATGGCCTGCTCTCCCCAGCCGTGCAGCCAGATGTCGTCGGCAAGGTTGGGCGCGCCTATCGCGGTATTGCCCTTGCCGTCCATGCCGTGGCAGGCCGCGCAGGCGGTGAATTTGGATTTGYCGAGCTGCGCGCGCAGTGAATCGTGGGGACCACCGGAAAGGCTCAGCACATAATTCGCCACGTTCTTGACATCATCAGGCGTTCCTACAGCGGCCGCCATGGGCGGCATCTGACCCTTGCGACCCAAGGTCAAGGTTTCCCTGATTTTTTCGGTTGAGCCGCCGTGCAGCCAATCGTTGTCAGCGAGGTTGGGAAAACCCTTGCTGCCGCGTGCGTCCGAGCCGTGGCACTGGGCGCAGTTGTTCATGAAGAGGCGCTCGCCCACCGCCATGGCATTGGCATCACCCGCGAGTTCGTCCGCGCCTTTGGCAGTGAAGCCGGCATACAGCGGCGCAAGTTCCTTGTTTGCGTTTTCCATCGCGGTGTTGTATTCGCCACGCGTGCTCCAGCCCATTTCGCCCGGGTAAGCACCAAGGCCCGGGTAGGCGACCAGGTAGAGCAAGGAATAGATCACGCTGATCACGAACAGCCACATCCACCAGCGCGGCATCGGGTTGTTGGACTCGCGCAAGTCTTCATCCCAGACGTGACCCGTCGTGTTGTCGCTGCGCTCGGGCATCTTTTTGCGGGCCGTGGCCCACAGCAGGACCAAGGCGCCGAGGATGCCGACCAGGGTCAGCGCGGCCACATACCAGGACCAGAAGTTGTCAGTGAAATCGCTCATACGTCACACCTGATGAGTTGTGCGGTAAAGAAAAAACCGGTGAAGAGGGTTTGCATGGCGCGGTTCCCCTAGTCC
>NZ_JBFUAZ010000005.1:0-30077 GCF_056406035.1 Polaromonas sp. P1_E1_2
GGCGAACTCTGGAAGCTGCGCGTCACCTCGGTGCCCGAACCCCATGAGACGCGCGGCTATATTGAAACCGCGCTGGCGACAGACAATCGCTTCGCCTTCGCCGTGACGGACGCCGCCTCTGGCGAAGTATTGGGTTCCACCAGCTACCACGACATCGTGCCCAACCTCAAGCGCATCGAGATTGGCTACACCTGGTACGCCGCACGCTGCCAGCGCACCCATGTCAACACCACCTGCAAGCTGCTGATGCTCACGCATGCGTTTGAAACCCTGGGCTGCAACATCGTGGGCTGGCGCACCGACAACTTCAACCACGCCTCCCAGCGCGCCATCGAGCGACTGGGCGCCCGCAAGGACGGCGTACTGCGCGGCCATGCCCTGCGCCGCGACGGCACGATACGCGACACCGTGATGTACAGCCTTGCAGCTGGCGAATGGCCTGAAGTCAAGGCGCAATTGCTTTATCTTCTGGATAAGCCAAGAGCCTGAAGCGCCGCCAAGGAGTTTTCCATGCTGATCGATTTCTTCTACACCCTGCGCTCGGCCAAGCTGCCGGTCTCCGTCAAGGAATACCTGATGCTGCTCGAAGCACTGCAGGCAGGCGTCGTCGGCCCAAACAGCGACAAGCTCGAAGCGCACGAGGGCGAAGGCGCCTGGAAGATCGATGACTTCTATTACCTCAGCCGCACGGTGCTGGTGAAAGACGAAAAAAACTACGACAAATTCGACCGCGCCTTTGCCGCCTACTTCAAAGGCGTGGAAATGCTGGCCRACTTCACCAAAGACATCCCGCTCGAATGGCTGCGCAAAAACCTCGAGCTGGAACTCAGCCCCGAAGAAAAAGCCAAGATTGAGAAGATGGGCTGGGACGAACTCATGGAAACGCTCAAAAAGCGTTTTGAAGAGCAGAAAGAGCGCCACGAAGGCGGCAGCAAATGGATAGGCACGGGCGGCACATCGCCCTTTGGCGCGAACGGCTTCAACCCGCAAGGCATACGCATTGGCCAGGAGAAAAGCCGCAACAAAAGCGCCGTGAAAGTCTGGGACCAGCGCGCCTACAAGGACTACGACGACACTCAGGAGCTGGGCACACGCAACATCAAGGTCGCGCTGCGCCGCTTGCGCAAGTTCGCACGCCAAGGCAATGTCGAAGAACTGGACCTGGACGACACCATACGTTCCACGGCGGCCAATGCCGGCTGGCTGGACATCAAGATGGTGCCCGAGCGTCACAACAATGTGAAGGTGCTGCTGCTGATGGACGTGGGCGGCACCATGGACGAGCACATCCATCGCGTCGAGGAAATGTTCTCTGCCGTGAAGGCCGAGTTCAAGCACCTCGAGTTTTATTACTTCCACAACTGCGTCTACGACTTCATGTGGAAGAACAACCGCCGCCGCTTCAGCGAGAAATTCCCGACCTGGGACATCATCCGCAAGTACAACAAGGATTACAAACTCATCTTCGTCGGCGATGCGACCATGAGCCCCTACGAAATCCTGCAGCCGGGTGGCAGCGTGGAATACAACAACGAAGAAGCCGGCGCCGAATGGATGCAGCGCCTGACCAACGCCTTCCCCAAATTCGCCTGGATCAACCCCGAACCGCAGGGTGTCTGGCAATACCGCCAGAGCATCAGCGTGATCCAGCAACTGGTGAACCAGCGCATGTACCCGCTGACCATCAAGGGGCTGGAAGAGGCCATGCGAATGCTCTCGAAGTAGCGTTCGCCTCCTACGCCTGAGCGCTGGGGCGTTCAAGTAAACTGCCTTCGTGACCCATCCAAGTACCCACAGTACCCACTGCGCACGGACGGCCACCCCGGCAGGATTGCCGACCAGCGCCGGCTTCATCCCTGCTTTCGCCCTCTTTGCGATATTTCTGGCGCCTTTGGCCGCCGCGCAAACAGCTGCGCCTGCGCAGTCCGGCAACACAGCGACACCGCCTTCCGGCGTCACACAAACCGCGCCAGCCCCACCTCCGCCTCCTCAGAAAGTCACGCCGGAGCCCACACCGCAAGGCTCCACCGGCCCAACCGGCGCTCAGCCTGAAGTTACRGCCTTCGACATCGCGGTGCGCGCGCCGCAGCCCATCAAGGAGCTGCTCGAAAGACACCTTGAGCTGCAACGCTACCGCRCTGTGACCGACCTGGACGAGGCCGAACTGGCCCGCCTGATCGTGCTGGCCGAGCGCAATGTGCGCAACCTGGTGGGCACGCTGGGTTATTTCAGCCCGACCATCGCCATTACGCGAGAAGGCGGCACTGCCGCGGGGTCAGGCCAGCGGCCGACCATTGTGGTCGCGGTGGAGCCGGGTCAGGCTACAACGGTCGGGCCGGTAACCATCGACTTTGCAGGCGATATTGCCGAATCCCCCGACCCGGATGCGCAGACCCAGCGCGCGGAAATCCAGCGCGACTGGCGTCTGCCCACAGGCCAACGCTTTACGCAGGACGCCTGGGACAGCGCCAAGACACAGGCCTTGCGCGACCTGGTTGCCCGCCGCTACCCGGCCGGCAAGCTGGCAGGCAGCCTGGCCGATGTGGACGCACCGGAGCACAGCGCAGCCTTGAGCCTCAAGCTCGACTCCGGCCCCCTCTACCGCCTGGGCCCCATGCAGGTAACAGGTGTCGAGCGCTACGACCCGGTGCTGGTGCCGCGCCTGGCACGCCTCAATGCCGGCGCCGTGTACGACCAGAAGCAGTTGACCGAAGCGCAGCAGCGACTGGCTTCCAGCGGTTATTTCGATTCGGCTTACATCTTTGTCGATCCCGAAAGCGATCCGCAGGCAGCGCCCGTCCAGGTACAGGTGCGCGAAGCCAAACTGCAAAAAATCATCCTGGGTGTGGGCGTTACCACCGACAGCGGGCCGCGCGCCTCGATTGAGCACACACACCTGCGAGTGCCGGGCACCAATTGGCGCGCCGTCACCAAACTGCAACTCGAAAAGAAATCACCTTTCGCCCAGACCGAATGGACCTCGATTCCCGATGAGGCCAGCTGGCGCTGGGTGGCCCTGGCGCGCACCGAACGTGTCGACGACAACGAGCTCGTCACCCGCTCCGGGCGCCTGCGCTTTGGCCGCACGCAGGCCGGCGAACGCATAGACCGCAACATCTATTTGCAATACGACAGGGCGAGCGTAAGCGGCAGCGGCCAGATCAACAGCTCCGCCGCCGATATCGGCGACGGCTCGGCCCTGACCGCCAACTATGTCTGGACGGGTCGCTACTTCGACAGCCTGCCATTCCCGAGCAAGGGCTACGGCCTGGGCTTTGAACTCGGCGCCGGCAGCACCATGGGGTCGCAGCACCTGCCTCTCACCCGCGCCGTGGGCCGCTGGCTCGGCATTGTGCCGCTGGAGCGGGGCCGCATCGCCATGCGCGCCGAGGGCGGCGCCGTGCTAGCCAAAGACTCGGCGCGCATTCCCGGCACCTTGCTGTTCCGAACGGGCGGCGACACCACCGTCCGCGGCTACGGCTATCGTGACATCGGCATCAAACTGGACAACGGTGTGACTGGGCCGGGCCGCTACATGGCGGTGGGCAGCGTGGAATACCAGCGCCCGATGCTGCGCGACGGCCGGCCCAGCGAATGGGAGAACACTTTCTTCATCGATGCAGGCGCCGTGGCAGACAACCCCAAAGACATGAAACCTTCCGTCGGCATCGGCACCGGCGTGCGCTGGAAAAGCCCTATCGGGCCGCTGCAGATTGRCCTGGCCTATGGTGTGAAAGTCAAACAGCTGCGCCTGCACGTCAGCGTGGGATTTGTTTTCTGATGGACACGCCGAAGACCTCGATTCCTCCAGCCGCACCGGGGCCTGCACGCCCACCACGGCGCTGGCTGCGCGTCACAGCCTGGACCGCAGGCAGCGTGGTGGTGCTGGCTATCGGCGTCACTGCAGGCGCCTGGTGGTGGGCCGGCACCGACGGCTCACTGGCCACCGCATTGAACTGGATCGCTCGAACCCAGCCGCTGAGCGCCGAACGCGTGACAGGCTCGTTACGCGCGGGCGGGCATGTTGACCAACTGGTGTGGCAGCAAGATGGCTTGCGTGTGGATGTGAGAGATGTCACCCTCGCCTGGCAACCGTGGTCGCTGCTGCACGGCACGCTGGAGGTCAACCGGCTGGCTGCAGCCAGCGTGCAGGTCAACGATCAACGCTCGCCCTCGACCACGCCGTCGGTGCCGCCTTCAGCGCTGGGCTTGCCGCTGCCGGTGGTGCTTGACGGGTTTTCCATCGGGCAGTTTCAATGGACGGGCGGCGCGGCGTTTTCAGCCTCCGCCATCACTGGAAACTATGCGTTCAAGGGCATAGACCACCAGCTGGAATTGCTCAGCGCGCAGGTAGCGCACGGCCGCTACAACGGGCGCGCGACCTTATCGTCACACAGCCCGTTGAAGCTTGATGCCAGTCTGGCAGGCGCACTGGACACGCAGATTCCCGGCACAAAAGCGCCCGTGCCGCTGGCTTTCAAAGCCACGGCCCACGGCCCCCTCACCGAACTGCTGGTGAAGGCCGAGCTGCAAGTGAGCGCTCAGCCTTCCGCCACATCACCCCGCAAAAACCAGCGGCAACCACAGGCAACTGCAACAGCACGCGTGATGCCCTGGGCTCCACAACCCCTGCCGCAAGCTGATGCGGATTTTCGTGATCTGGATGTAGCAGCCTTCTGGCCCGAAGGCCCACAAACCTTGCTGACGGGCAGCGCCAACGTGCGGCCTGCAGCCTCTGCAAGTTCACCGGCAAGCGCTTCATCGACATCCGCCTGGCAGTTGCAACTGCAACTGGCCAATTCCCTGCCTGGCCCCTGGGACCAGCACAAGCTGCCCCTGGATCGGCTGGAAATCCAAGGCGAGTGGCGTAGCGGCATGGCCATGGTGCGCACGCTCAAGGCTCAGTTGGGCGGCGGCGAGCTGCTGGCCAGCGGCGAGTGGGCTGATGCGCCCACCACATCCCTTGCAGCACCCGCGTGGAAGCTGCGGGCAACGCTCCAACACGTCAACCCGGCCCTCTTGCACAGCCAACTGGCGCCGCTGCCGCTGGACGGCAAAGCCGACATCCGCAGCCAGGGCCCGGTCATAAGCTTTGACGCAAACGTGCAGGCAGCACGCAATGACGCCAGCGCCAGGAACAATCCGCTGGGCCAGCTGCGCCTGCGCGATGCCAGTGCCACCGGCAGCTGGAATGCCGAACAGGCCGGCGGCACGCTGGTGCTGTCGGCTCTGCGCGTACGCACCGACGACGCCGAGCTGGCAGGTCAGCTTGAGGCCCAACCCAGCGCAAAAGGCGGCAAGGGAAAACTCACACTGACAGCCCCCGGACTGGACGCTCAACTGCAAGGGGAACTGCGGCAAACCAGCGGCAAAGGCGACGTGAGCCTGCGCGGCCGCGACATGGCGCAAGCCCTGCGCTGGCTGCAAAAACTCCCGGGCCTGCCCGCATCATTGAAGAGCGCATCGGCGAGCGGCAGCGCCGAACTGCAAGCCAGCTGGCAAGGTGGCTGGCAAGATCCGGCCTTGCAGGCACGGCTGGACCTGCCTTCACTTGACTGGCGCATGGCAACGCCTGCGCCCGCCGCTGCGACAACTTCCAGCACAGCAGGAACAGCACCAGTCGCTACCGCAGAGGCCCTGAAAATCCGCGCCTTCCAGGCCACGCTTTCCGGCCGCCTGAGCCAGGCACAGCTGGCCACGCAAGGCCGCATGGAAGCAGGCCAGCGCCGCTACACCCTGCAGCTGGCGGCAGAAGGCGGGCGACTCAACAACGGCGCCGCACGCAACGCCCCGCTCGCTGAATCCGCGTGGCAAGGCCTGGTCAAGCAGCTCAGTGTGAGTGTGGAAGACCCCACGCTGGGCAAGGGGGCCTGGCAGCTCAAGACCCGCAGCACCGTGCCGCTCAAGTGGACGCCCGCGCGCAATGGTGACCTGTTTGAAAGCGGCGCGGGAGAAGCCCTTCTGGTCGCGCCGCCTTCGGGCGCATCCACCAGTGCCCCTTCGCAGGCCACGCTGGCGTGGCAACCGGTTCGCTGGCGGCCGGGCCGTGAACTCGTCACCGCCGGCAAGCTCAGCGGCCTGCCGCTGGCCTGGATAGAACTGCTGGCCGGCCCGCAAATGGCCGGCGCAGGCCTGGGCGGCACCCTGCTGCTGGATGGCGACTGGGACGCCACGCTGGGTGACACGCTGCGCCTGAAAGTCAGCCTCGCACGCAGCAGCGGCGACATCACCGTGCAAGCCGAAACCGTGCAAGGCATGGCGGCGCGCGTGGCGGCCGGCGTGAAGGAAGCGCGCCTCTCGCTGCAAAGCGAAGGCGAGGCCGTCACGCTGGCGCTGCGCTGGGACAGCGAACGCGCGGGCACGGCAGACGGCCAGCTCAGGACCCGTTTGGCCCGCGCGCCAGCCACCGCCGGCGGCGGCTGGCTCTGGCCGGCCGATGCACCGCTGGCCGGCCAGCTGCGCGCCCAGCTGCCGCGCATCGGCGTGTGGTCAGTGCTGGCGCCGCCGGGCTGGCGGCTGCGCGGCTCGCTGGGCGCTGACGTCGCGATCAGCGGCACCCGCGCCGCGCCGCAACTGGCCGGCGACCTGCAGGCCAACGACCTCGCCCTGCGCTCGGTGGTAGACGGCATCGAATTCGGCAACGGCCGCCTGCGCGCCAAACTCGACGGCACGCGCATGCGCATCAACGAGTTCACGCTGCAGGGCGCGGGCGACAAGGGCACGGGCGGCGTTCTCACGGCCCAGGGCGAAGCCGGCTGGGTGGAGGGCAAGCCGCAGGTGCAGCTCACGGCCAGGCTCGAAAGCTTGCGGGCCAGCATCCGTACCGACCGGCAACTGACGGTATCGGGCGAGGTGCAGGCCGGCCTCAAGGGACAACAAACTGAACTCACCGGCAAGCTGGTGATCGACCAGGCCCGCATCATCCTGCCCGACGAAGGTACGCCGCAACTCGGCGACGACGTGGTGGTGCGCACCACCCGCGGCGCGGCGGCGGGCCAAAAGGCACCCGCGCAGACCAGCGACGAAATCGCCGACCGCGACGCGCGCCCCGTCAAACTGGCGGTGGAGCTTGACCTGGGCCGCGACTTCCGCATCCAGGGCAAGGGCATAGACACGCGTGTGCGCGGCACGCTGGCCCTGAGCGGTGAAACGCTGCGCGAGCCCCGGCTCAACGGCACCATCAACACGGCAGGCGGCCAGTACCGCGCCTACGGCCAGCGCCTGGATGTGGAGCAAGGCATGCTGCGCTTTACCGGCGCCATCGACAACCCTTCGCTCGATATCCTGGCGATTCGCCCCAACCTCACGCAGCGCGTGGGCGTGCAAATTACCGGCACCGCCCTGCTGCCGCGCGTGCGCCTGTACGCGCAACCCGAGCTGCCCGACGCCGAAAAACTCTCGTGGCTGGTGGTGGGCCGCTCGTCGGCTTCAGGCGGAGCCGAAGCCGCGCTACTGCAGCAGGCCGCCCTGGCCCTGCTGGGTAGCAAAGGCGGCGGCATGTCGGGCGGCCTGGCTGCCTCGCTGGGACTGGACGAGCTGTCCTACCGCGGCGCATCCAGCAACACGGACGGCACCACGACAGAAGGCGCCGTCACGCTGGGCAAGCGCTTTTCGCGCAATTTCTACGCCGCCTATGAGCGCACCGTGACCGGCGCACTGGGCACGCTCTACGTGTTTTACGACCTCTCGCAACGCTTCACCGTGCGCGCCCAGGCCGGCCAGCAAAGCGCGGTGGACCTGATCTTCACCGTGCCTTACGACTGAGGTGATTCCTGAGGGCGAGGCCGGCTTTCGCCACCGAATACAATTGCAGCTTCTCCAAGAGAAGTGCCGCCATAGTTCAATGGATAGAACGAGTGCCTCCTAAGCGCTAGATACAGGTTCGATTCCTGTTGGTGGTACCACATACTCCTGTTTTAATAGCTGCTTGCGCCCGTCACTATTGGCCCGGAACGCTATTTCGCACATAAAAGTGCAACTGGCGACCTTTGACCTTTCAACGCCATAGTTCGCGCATGGCCTGGCTGAAGTTTTCTGCGAGCTGCCGCCTTTTCTCTGCACCTGGCCCGCTGGCCAGTACACGCTCCCCGGCTACAAATACCTCGCCAACCACTCCGCCTGGGCTCGAAAACACCAGCGCATCCAGCAGATGGTGAACCGGCACACCCAGCAACGCGGGCGAACCGGGATCCAGCGTCATGAAGTCCGCCCGATGCCCGGGCGCGAAACCACCCTGCATCCGGCCAGTTGCGGGGAAACCGCCCACCAGTGCGGATTCGAACAAGCCAGCCGCGCTGCTCTCGTGGCCCAGGATGCGGGCGGCGATGTTGCGCTGACGCAGCGTGAGGCGTTGCGAATATTCCAGCAGGCGCAGCTCTTCAGGCCAGCTGCGGGTGACGTGGCTGTCGGAGCCTATGGACCACTTGCCGCCTGCGGCTGCGTAGGCCGGCAAATCAAACACGCCGTCGCCCAGATTTGCTTCAGTTGCGGGGCAAATCACAATGGAGGCGCCTTTGCCCTGCACGCCTTGCAACTCGGCCGGTGTCGAGTGAGTGGCGTGCACCAGGTTCCAGCGGGCATCGACATCGGCGTTGTTGAGTAGCCATTCAATCGGGCGCTGGCCGGTGTGCGCCAGGCAGTCATCGACTTCCTGCGTCTGCTCAGCGATGTGGATGTGTACCGGCAGGCCGGCTGCTTTGGCTGCGCCTGTGAGCTCATGCAGCGCAGCCGGGCTGGCCGCGCGTAATGAATGCACGGCCACACCAGTATTGATGCGCGCGTCGCCCTTTGTCTGGCGCTGGATGTCTTCGACCATGCGCATGACGCTCTCGGGCGTCGATGAAAAACGGCGCTGGTCTTCCCGCAAACCCGTTGCCTTGAAGCCCGAGCGCATGTAGAGCGTGGGCAGCAAGGTGAGGCCAATACCCGTGCGCTGCGCGGCGCGCACAAGCGCCAGCGACATTTCTATCGGGTTGGCATAGGGCGCGCCGCTGATGTCGTTATGCAGGTAGTGGAAGTCACAGACCTGGGTATAGCCGCCGGCCAGCAGCTCGGCATAGAGCTGGCTTGCAATCGCTTCGAGCTGTTCGGGCGTGATGCGGTTGGCCGCGGTGTACATGCGGTCGCGCCAGCTCCAGAAATCGTCGGATGCATGGGCGCCCTCGCTGCGCCGCTCCGTCAGGCCCGCCATCGCGCGCTGAAAGGCATGGCTGTGCGCATTGACCAAACCAGGCAGGATCGGGCCAGGCAGACGCGTGGCGCCTTCTTGCTGCTGCGCCGTGGCGCCGGGCTCCACRCTTTGCCAGGTGCCGTTGCCGGCGACCGTCAGCAGWACGTCTTTGGCCCAYGCACCCTGCACCCAGGCCGCTTCGGTGAAAAACCGGCTTGCTTCACTTTTCATAGCAGCACACGCAAGCCAGCAGGGCGCTGAAGACCATTTTCTCTAACAAAGGCTGAACTTTCGATGCCAGCATTTCGTCGTACGCGTAGGGAGGCGCTTCCTGCATATAGAGGCTCTGGCACATCTCAAGCTGCACGGCATGCACATCGCTGTCCGGCTGGCCGTAGTGGCGCGTGATGTAGCCCCCCTTGAAGCGGCCGTTAACGGCGGTGGTGATATGGGGCGCGGCGGCGCAGGCCTGTACCACTGCAGCGGTGATGGTTTCATTCGCACTCGCACCGCTGGCCGTGCCGATGTTGAGATCGGGCAGCTTGCCTTCAAAGAGCCAGGGAATTTGCGAACGGATGCTGTGCGCATCCCACAACAAGGCAAAKCCGTGCTGGGCTTTCAGCCGCGCCAGCTCACCGGCCAGTGCCGAATGGTAGGGCTGCCAGTAGGCCTCGCGACGGCGCGCGCGTTCTTCGGGTGCGGGCTCGTGGCCTGCTTTGTAAAGCGGCGCGCCACTGAAAAAGTGCGTGGGGCACAGCTCGGTGTTGGATGCACCGGGGTACATGGGCACATCGTCGGGCGGGCGGTTCAGGTCAATCACATAACGCGAATAGTGCGGCCGCAACACGCTGGCGCCCAGCGCCGGCAAAAAGTTGTAGAGCAGATGCAAATGCCAGTCGGTGTCCTCGACCCGGAGGGCTTCATCGGTGTAGCCGCCCTTGAGTTCGGCCGGTATCTCGGTGCCGATGTGCGGCATGCTGACCAGCAGCGGAACCGTACCCTGGTGCAATGTAAAAACTTCGCTCGAGCGTTCGTTCATAAGACCTGGCCCTTGAAAACTGTTTGAAAGCGCGGGTTCGCGCCAAAGGCGTAGCTCAGCTCCGCCGGCCGCTCAACACCCCACAGCACAAAATCAGCCCGCATGCCGGCGGCCAGCACGCCMCGGTCGCGCAGACCTAGCGCAGCGGCGGCATGGCGCGTGACGCCGGCCAGCGCTTCTTCAGGCGTCAGGCGGAACAGCGTGCACGCCATGTTGAGCATCAGCAGCAAAGAGGTGCAGGGCGAGCTGCCCGGGTTGCAGTCGGTAGAAATCGCCATCGCCACGCCGTGCTCGCGCAGCAAGGCCATAGGCGGCAACTTCGTTTCACGCAAGAAATAAAACGCACCGGGCAACAGCACCGCCACGGAACCGGCGGCCGCCATCGCCTGCGCGCCCTCAGCCGACAACCACTCCAGGTGGTCGCAGCTGAGCGCGCCATAGCGCGCCGCGAGCTGCGCGCCACCACTGTCGCTGAGCTGCTCGGCATGCAGCTTGACAGGAACGCCCAGGGCCTTGGCCGCGGCAAAAACCCGCTCGGTCTGCGCGGGGCTGAAAGCAATGCGCTCGCAAAACGCGTCGACCGCATCAACCAGTCCTTCGGCGTGCAGCGCCGGCAGCATTTCCAGTACGGCATCAACATAGGCGTCAGTGCGCCCGGCGAATTCAGCCGGCACCGCATGGGCACCCAAAAAAGTGGTGCGAATATCCACCGCATGGGTTTTCCCCAGCGCGCGCGCCACCGACAGCGTCTTGCGTTCATGCTCCAGCGCCAGGCCATAGCCGGACTTGATCTCGAGTGTGGTCACGCCTTCGGCAATCAATCGTTGAAGCCTGGCCGCACTCTGCGCTTGAAGTTGCTGCGTGCTGGCGGAGCGAGTCGCCTTCACGGTCGAGGCGACGCCGCCACCGGCAAGGGCAATCTCTTCATAGGTCGCGCCGTTCAAGCGCAACTCGAATTCGTGGGCGCGGTCGCCACCGTAGACAAGATGGGTGTGGCAATCGATGAGACCGGGAGTGACCAATGCACCGCCGGCGTCATGCTGCGTTGTGCAGCGAGCGAAAAGGTCTGCAGGCACATCAGCACGTGGGCCCACCCACACGATGGATTCGCCCTCCACCACCAGCGCAGCATCTTCAATCAACCCATAAGGCTGTGCGGCGCCGGCTTGCAGCGTG
Organism: Polaromonas sp. P1_E1_2; assembly: GCF_056406035.1. Lineage (NCBI taxonomy): Bacteria > Pseudomonadati > Pseudomonadota > Betaproteobacteria > Burkholderiales > Comamonadaceae > Polaromonas > Polaromonas sp. P1_E1_2. The sequence continues at coordinate 11,385 of NZ_JBFUAZ010000005.1, forward strand.
GCCGCGCGGCAGTTGGTCCAGAGTTGCAGGCTCATGCGGGTATCTCCATCCAGAGGGCTTGCTCTGCAGCGATGCGAACCGCAGCGCTACCCGTTACCGTGCGCCAGGCCAGCGCCGCTGGTTCCAGCTGCAAAACTTCTTCATCAAATAACACTGTAGCGCTTGATCCGTATGCGTACACAGCTATCGTTTTCATAGCATGCAGGGTTTCTGAAAAACGTCCTGCCACGCGAACCATGCGGGAAGGCGCGTTGCCCCGGCGCACCATCAGGTTGAAATCGCGCGTCTTGCCGTCAATCAAGCCGCAACCGGTTTCCGCAGCGCCATCAAAAAAGAGCGGCGCGTCGCTGGCTGTTACGCGGTGCGGCACACCCGCTACGTCCAGGTGAACCCCCGCGCCTTCAAGCACCGCGAACCAGCGCTCGATGCCTTCGAACTTCGAAAACGGTCCGCTCTTGTCCACATCCGCCACCGACATGCGCCACGCCCAGTCACCCGCATCTGGCCACATGGCCAGCTCACGCGTGACGCCACCGCCATTGCGCCACGGCGTCGCGGGGATGTCGACCAGCCGCACGATGTTCCAGCTCATTGAGGAAACCTCCGCGCCACAGCGCTGGGGTATGAGCCCATGGGACAGCCCGGCGGGCTCATGCCTGAAACTTCCCGGCAAAACTGTAACGAGAGCCTGGGTACACCAGGCGCGCCACACTGGCGATGTTGCTGCCGCTCACGGTGCGCCGCATCATGGCGAGGCACGCCTCTGCGGGCTTGATGTCCAGGTGTTTGGCCTCCAACGCCGAGGGCAGGCAGGCCTCAATGGAATAGCTGGCCTCGGTGAGCGGCGCCTGCTCGAGCAAATGGTGGGTGGGTGTGGTCTGGGTGAAGTCGGTCTTTAAATAATCAGGTGCCGCCGCCGGGTTCACATAGCGGTCTTCATACTGAATCGGCACGCCGTTCTCCAGGTGAATCAATATCGTGTGAAACACCCGCCCGCCCGGCCGCAAGCCCAGGGTGCGCGCCAGGTCGGCGCTGGCTTTTTCAGATTCAGCGAGCAGCACGCGCGAAGTGTGTACGTGCCCCCGTTCCACCACTTCCTCATGAATGTCACGAATGGTCAGTGTGGAGGAAATGCGGTGCAGCTCCGCCACAAAAGTGCCGGAGCCCTGGATGCGCGTAACCATGCCCTCGCCCATCAACTCGCGCAGCGCCCGGTTGACCGTCATGCGGCTCACGCCGAACTGCTCCATGAGCACGGCTTCGCTGGGCACCGGGTCGCCGGGCTTCCAGGTGCCGGCACTGATGCGTTTTTTGATGAATKCCTTGACCTGACCGTAGGCAGGCAGTGGTGTGGTGGCCATGGTTCAGCGGAGTGCTCGCGTGTGTAAAAAATCATTGTCACCGCAAAAGTCCCGACCTTTCATCGGCCGGTCAGGGTTGCCGGCCCGGCTTTTGCGCACAAACCATAGATTACCGCAGTTGACACAAGTTGTATAGACAACTACGATTTATCCTGTCGCCGGTTGATTCCTTTTTTCTGGTGCTGTGAAATTCCCCTGTTATCCCGTCTTCTCCGGAGCAGTCTCATGTCCGATCTTTCCCAAACCCCTTTTCTGGATAGCAAGGCCCGCCCCGTGCGCGCGCCCCGCGGCAGCACCCTTACCTGCGCCAACTGGCAAATCGAGGCGGCCTACCGCATGATCCAGAACAACCTGGACCCGGAAGTCGCCGAAAACCCTGACGAGCTCGTGGTGTACGGCGGCATTGGCAAGGCAGCCCGCAACTGGCCGGCCTTTGACGCCATCCTTGATTCCCTGCGCAAACTCAAAGCCGACGAAACCCTGCTGGTGCAGTCGGGCAAGCCGGTCGGCGTGTTCCGCACCCACACGGGCGCGCCGCGCGTGCTGATCGCCAATTCCAACCTGGTACCCAAGTGGGCGACCTGGGAGCATTTCAACGAACTGGACCGCGCGGGCCTGATGATGTACGGCCAGATGACGGCCGGCAGCTGGATCTACATCGGCACCCAGGGCATCGTTCAGGGCACGTATGAAACTTTTGTGGAAGCCGGCCGCCAGCATTTCAACGGCGATCTCGCAGGCCGCTGGGTGCTGACCGCCGGCCTGGGCGGCATGGGCGGCGCGCAGCCGCTGGCCGCYACCTTTGCCGGCGCCTGCTCGCTCAACATCGARTGCCAGCAGTCCAGCATCGACTTCCGGCTGCGCACGCGCTATGTCGACAAGCAGGCCAAAGACCTTGACGAAGCGCTGGAGATGATCAAGCACCACACCTCGCGCAAAGAAGCCGTCTCCATCGCCCTGTGCGGCAACGCGGCGGAGATCGTTCCGGAGCTGGTCAAGCGCGCCAAAGCCGGCGGCATACGCCCCGACATCGTCACTGACCAGACCTCTGCCCACGACATCATCAATGGCTACCTGCCCGCAGGCTGGTCGGTCGCGCAATGGCGCGCCGCGCAAAAAGACCCTGCCCAGCACGCCGCACTGACAAAAGCCGCTGGCGAATCCTGCGTGGCGCACGTCAAAGCCATGCTGGCCTTCCACGAAATGGGCATTCCCACGGTGGACTATGGCAACAACCTGCGTCAGGTCGCCAAGGATTTCGGCGTCGAAAACGCCTTTGACTACCCCGGCTTTGTGCCCGCCTACATTCGCCCGCTCTTTTGCCGCGGCGTCGGCCCCTTCCGCTGGGTGGCACTCTCAGGCGACCCGGAAGACATCCAAAAAACCGACGCGAAGATGAAAGAACTCTTTCCCAACAACAAGCACCTGCACCGCTGGCTGGACATGGCCGAAGAGCGCATCGCCTTCCAGGGCCTGCCGGCGCGCATCTGCTGGATAGGACTGGGCGAGCGTCACCTGGCAGGCCTGGCCTTTAACGAGATGGTGAAAAACGGTGAGCTCAAAGGCCCCATCGTGATCGGCCGCGACCACTTGGACAGCGGCTCCGTCGCCTCGCCCAACCGCGAGACCGAGGCCATGAAAGACGGCAGCGATGCCGTGAGCGACTGGCCGTTGCTGAACGCGCTGCTCAACACCGCCAGCGGCGCAACCTGGGTCAGCCTGCACCATGGCGGCGGCGTCGGCATGGGCTATTCGCAGCACTCGGGCGTGGTCATCGTGTGCGACGGCACTGCCGAGGCGTCGGAAAAGCTCGCGCGTGTGCTATTCAACGACCCGGCGACCGGCGTGATGCGCCATGCCGACGCGGGTTATGACATCGCGAAACAAAGCGCCACAGACAACGGGCTGAACCTGCCCATGATGGGACGCTGAAGCGTGGCGTTCCGCTCGAACCACGCGCCAGTATGGCCGGCGGCGCATAGCCGCCCCCTTTGACGAAACCCGGACATCTCCCTCATGAACATCCAACCTGGCTATCTCACGCTGTCCCAGCTTCGGCAAATCCACACCAGGCGTGAAACACTCGCCATTGACCTGTCTGCTGTAGCGGGCATTCGCGCCAGTGCAGCCCTGGTACAGCAGGCGGCACAGGGTGGTGCCGCCGTCTACGGCGTCAACACCGGCTTTGGCAAGCTGGCCAATCAGCGCATAGCGCAGGCCGACCTCGAAATCCTGCAACTTAACCTGCTACGGTCTCACGCCGTGGGTGTGGGCGAGCCCATGCCCGAGCGCGTGGTGCGACTGGTGCTGCTGCTCAAGGCCGCGAGCCTGGCACGCGGTTATTCCGGTGTGCGAGAAGTCGTGATCGATACACTGATAGCGCTCTACAACAAAGGCCTGACGCCGGTGATCCCCTGCCAGGGCTCGGTAGGCGCTTCGGGCGACCTGGCCCCCTTGGCCCACCTGTGCCTGCCACTCATTGGCGAAGGCGAAGTCTTCTACCAAGGTGAGCGCATGGCCGCGGGTGATGCGCTCAAACAGGTATCCATCACGCCGGTGAAGTTGTCGGCCAAGGAAGGCCTGGCGCTGATCAACGGCACTCAGGTCTCGACCGCGCTGGCGCTGGATGCACTGCTCGCCACCGACCGCCTGTTTGAAGCCGCTGTGATCTCGGGCGCCGTCACGCTGGACGCTGCGCGCGGCAGCGACGGCCCGTTTGACCCACGCATCCACGCCGTGCGCGGCCAACCGGGCCAGATCGACTGCGCTGCGGCCTACCGCGCCATCATGGTGGGCAGCGAGATTCGCCGCTCGCACCTCGAAGGCGACGACCGCGTGCAAGACCCTTACTGCCTGCGCTGCCAGCCACAGGTGATGGGTGCCTGCCTGGACCAGATGCGTTACGCCACGCAGGTGCTAATGCGCGAAGCCAATGCCGTGACCGACAACCCGCTGGTGTTTGCTGACGATGCAACGCTGCTCTCCGGGGGGAATTTCCATGCGGAGCCGGTCGCATTGGCTTGCGACGCGCTGGCAGTCGCCATCGCCGAAATCGGAGCCATCACAGAGCGCCGCATCGCCATGCTGGTCGACACCGTAGCCTCGCGCCTGCCGGCCTTTCTGACACCCGAGCCGGGCCTCAATTCCGGCTTCATGATCGTGCATGTCACTGCCGCAGCACTGGCGTCAGAGAACAAATCACTCGCCCACCCGGCCAGCGTGGACAGCCTGCCAACATCGGCCAATCAGGAAGACCATGTGAGTATGGCCACATTCGCGGCGCGCCGGTTGCAACCCATGCTGCGCAACACCGAATACATCGTGGCGATCGAACTGCTGGCTGCCGCACAAGGTATTGAATTTCTGCGACCGCTCAAGAGTTCCACCGTGCTGGAGGGTGTGCTGCAACTGGTGCGCCAGGTCTCGCCGGCCATGATGCATGACCGCAGCCTTGCGCCCGACATGGAGAAGGTGCACCAATTGGTGGCGGGCGGGCTGATTGGTCTGGCCGGTGAAGCGCAAATCACCGAGCTAACGGCCTTGCGGCTGGCATGAAGCCTGCATACAGTAGCGATATCCCAACCCGTTCCCTACAGGAGAAATCTTTCATGAAGAAGCACCTTGCCTTTTCACTGCTGGCCGCTTCGGCCGCACTGGCCACGATGAATGCCCAGGCGCAGGAAACCAAAGTCGCCGTCGGCATCTCGGGGTGGACGGGCTTCGCCCCGTTGACACTGGCCAAGGAAGCCAACATCTTCAAGAAAAACGGGCTCGACGTCTCCATCAAAAAGATTCCGCAAAAAGACCGCCACCTGGCCATTGCCTCGGGTGATGTGCAGTGCGCCGCCACCACGGTAGAAACCTGGGTGGTGTGGAATGCCAACGGCGTGGCTACCACGCAGATCTTCCAGCTCGACAAGAGCTATGGCGCCGACGGCATGGTGGTCAAACCCGCCATCACCAAGATCACCGACCTCAAAGGCAAGACCGTGGCCGCCAGCGCGCCCGGCACCTCGCCTTACTTCGCCCTGGCCTGGATGCTGAAGAAAAACGGCATGAGCACCAAGGATGTGAAGATCGTCAACCTCGAGCCGCAGGCCGCGGCCAACGCCATGATTGCCGGCACCGACGGTGTGGATGCCGCCATGACCTACGAGCCTTACCTGGGTGCGGTGCGCGCCAAGCCAGAGGCTGGCAAGATCCTCGCCACCACGCTGGACTACCCCATGGTGATGGACACATTTGGCTGCACGCCCAAATTCCTGGCAGAAAACCCCAAAGCCGCCAAGGCTCTGGCCGACAGCTACTTTGAGGCTGTCGAGATGATCCAGAAGGAACCCAAGAAGAGCTTCGAGATCATGGGCGCTGACGTGAAGCAGACCGGCGATGCCTTTGAAGCCTCCTCCAAATACCTGCGCTGGCAAGACCGCGCGGCGAATCAGAAATTCTTTGCCGGTGAGCATGCTGCCTTCAGCAAGGAAGCGGCTGACCTGCTGCTCGAAGCCGGCATCATCAAGTCGCTGCCAGACATGACCAAGCTGGCTGACACCCGGTTCATCAAATGAGCTCCCCCCCGAAGCGGCCTTCGGCCGCTCCGCACCGCCGCCAGAGGCGGCGGCTCTTCCGAGCCGTCCAAGCCTGCGCGGGCAGGCTTGGAGCCGCGGCTCTCAGCCCCTCAAGGGGGCGCCACCAGCGGCCCGGCAAAGCCGGTTCCGCGCTGGCCCTGGCGAAGGCAAGCGCCGCTACCAGGTTACGCGCATGAGACCACTCCAACCTGTCACTCCCGGCGCGCGCATCGCGCTGGGTGTGAGCTTCTTCATCCTGTTCTTTGTCGTGTGGGCCATCTTCACGCTGGGGGGCTATGTCTCCAAGACATTCCTGGCGGACCCCATCACCATGGTGAAATCAGGTTACGACCTGCTGGCCAACCAGGGTTTCGCCAAGGACATCGGCATGACGGTCTGGCGGGTGTTGGGCGGCTTTGCGATTGCGGCCTTGCTGGCAGTGCCGCTCGGCGTGATGATGGGCGCCTACAAACCGGTCGAAGCGTTCTTTGAACCCTTTGTGAGCTTCGCACGCTATCTGCCGGCCTCGGCTTTTATTCCGCTACTGATTTTGTGGGCCGGGATTGGTGAGGCACAGAAGCTCGCCGTGATTTTTATCGGCTCCTTCTTTCAACTGGTGTTGATGATTGCCGTGAGTGTCGGCAACACGCGGCGCGACCTGGTCGAGGCGGCCTACACGTTGGGCGCGGCCGACCGCGGCATCGTGGTGCGCGTGCTGCTGCCCAGTGCAGCGCCCGAGATTGCCGAGACCTTGCGCATGGTACTGGGCTGGGCCTGGACCTATGTGATCGTCGCGGAGCTGATAGGCGCGTCCAGCGGCATCGGCCACATGATCACCGACAGCCAGGCACTGCTGGCGACAGACCAGATCATCTTCGGCATCATCGTCATTGGTGTATTCGGCCTGGTCACCGACCTGGCGTTTAAAGCGCTCAATAGAAAACTTTTCCCGTGGGCTCAGTTAGGCCGATGACTTCTTCTTCCTCCACACCGATCCTGACCGTCACCCAGTTGTCGAAAACCTTTGCCGCCAACAAGGGCCCCGGCACCGTCGCGCTGCAAGCCACCGACCTCGCGGTTGCCGAGAACGACTTCATCACCATCCTCGGTCCTTCAGGCTGCGGCAAGTCCACCCTGCTGCGCATGGTCGCCGGGCTGGACATTCCCACAAGCGGCACCATCGTGCTGGACGGCAAACCCATAGCGGGCCCAGGCGCGGACCGCGGCATGGTGTTCCAGAGCTACACGCTCTTTCCGTGGCTCACGATTTTGCAAAACGTCTGCTTTGGCCTGCGGGAAAAAGGCATGCCACTGGAAAAGCAGCACGATATCGCGCACCAATTCATCAAGAAGGTCGGACTGCAGGGATTTGAGAACCATTTCCCCAAACAGCTTTCAGGCGGCATGCAACAACGCACAGCACTCGCTCGTGCCCTTGCCAACAACCCGCGCATCCTGCTGATGGACGAGCCCTTCGGCGCACTGGACCATCAGACGCGTGAGCTGATGCAGGAGCTGCTGCAAGGTATCTGGGAGGCCGAGCAGAAAACCGTGCTGTTCGTGACGCATGACATCGATGAGGCCATCTTTATGGGCAGCCGCGTGGTCGTCATGAGCGCAAGACCAGGCCGCATCAAGTGCGACATTGCGGTGCCCCTGGAGCATCCACGGCATTACTTGGTAAAGACGACACCGGTTTTCACGGATCTCAAGGCAAAACTTACCGAAGAAATCCGCGTCGAAGTGCACCGGGCGGCGGGCCTGCAGGCGCCCGCCGTTTAATCCGTCTGAGTTTTGGGTCGTGCTGCCTGCGTCATGCGCAGGGCGCTGCAAACACCGGCCGTGGCGGCAAAGGCAGCGGCCAGCCAAAGGGCGATCAAGGGACCCTGACCGCCTTCACCGGGACTGGACACGGCAAAAATCATCGCCAGTAAAACCGCGCCCAATGTCTGTCCCGTCAAACGTGCCGTGCCCAGCATGCCGCTGGCGCCGCCGCTGCGGTGTGCGGGCGCCGAGGTGATGATGGTGTGGTTGTTGGGTGACTGAAAGAGGCCGTAGCCGATGCCGCACAGCGCCATTCGCCAGACGATGTCGGCCTGCGCCGGATGCGCGGGCAACACGGCCAGCAACACCAGCCCCAGGCAGAGCATGGCCATGCCAACGCCGCCCAGCAGGCCGCCTGGATAGCGCCCTATAAGCCGGCCCACCAGCGGCGAAGTCACCACAATCGCCAGCGGCCAGGCGGTGAGCAGCAAGCCCGCCTCGAGGTGACTGAAGCCGTAGCTGCCCAGCAGCAAAAAGGGCAGGCAGATATAGGCCAGCGTCTGCGCGCAGAAGGCGCCTATCGACGTGCCCATGGACAGCGCGAACACGGGAATGCGCAGCAAATCAAGCGGAAATAGCGGCACGGGCATGGCCAGCTGGCGGCGCACGTAGATCACGCCGATGACGATTCCGGCGGCCAGCTCGGCCAGCGGCAGCCACAAGGATGATGCCGCACCCGGCACAGCTTCCACGCGTACACCCAGGCCGTCTACGCCCAGGAACACCAGGCCGAACATCAGGGCGTTGAGCACCACATCGACCGGCGAGAGCTTGAGGCTCTCTGCCTTGGCGGTGTTCTCGGGCAGCGCCTTTCGACCCCACCACAACGACATCAGGCCGAACGGCACATTGAGCGCAAACAGCCACGGCCACGAACCGACGGAAAGAATGCCGGCCGCAATCGACGGGCCGGCCACCGAGGCGGTGGCCACCACCAGCGAGTTGATGGCGATGCCGCGGCCGAGCAGGTGTTTTGGGTAGATGAGCCGAACCAGCGCGGTGTTGACGCTCATGAGGCCAGCCGCGCCCAAGCCCTGCAGCACGCGGGCCAGCGCCAGTGTGGTCAATGAATCAGCCAGCGCACAGAGCAGCGAGGCCAGCGTGAACACGGCCATGCCTGCCAGGTAAACGCGACGGTAACCGATGATGTCGCCTAATGTGGCCAGCGGCAGCAAGAGCGCCAGCGTGGCGACCTGGTAGGCGTTGATGACCCAGATGGACTGGGCGGGCGCGGCGTTCAGTTCACGGGCGATGTCCGGCAGCGCCAGGTTAACGATGGTCCCGTCAAGCACCGCCATGACAATACCGAGAACGATGACCAGCAACGCACGCAAGCGTTCGCGAGCGGGCAAACCATCCTGAACAAGCATTGAGACCTTTGGTTGTGGCGGGCGGCAAACAGCTGAATCTCTGGCCGCCGCGAAGCTCTCATTTTAAGAGCGCGACCCCGATGCACGCCGGAGCCGGCGCCCTGTCCCAGTGTGCTCCTTGGATTCTGGGGAACCGACGACGCCAGCCGCATCCCCGTGGCGCAGCCGGCTGCGGCTCTACAAGCGCCGTCACGCCCGCACCACCAGCAGGCTGATTTCTTATGAAAAAAGTAGCCGAAGCCCTTATGTATATTGCGCAAGCAGCTCCTGAATTAATAGCAAATGAGGAACCGGGCGAACAAGCGGGGTGAAGCAAGAGAGGCGCAACAGGAGGGCAAAACGAAAAAACCCGGTGATGCCTCGGCATCCCGGGTGATTCCGGCGGTTTCACGCGCCGTTCTGGAGGAAGGCCTGCCACCCTCGGGTAGCAGGCTCCGCCGCTTACTTCATGCCGAACTTGGCCTTGGCGTCGTTCTGGCAGGTGTCCTTCGGGGCGCCGGTAAGCGCATCGCAACGCTCCTTGGCGGCTTTGTARTCGGCYTCACGCTTTTCGGCGCTGGCGTCCTTCTTGGCTTCGGTCACTTTTTCAGTCTTGTTCTTGCTGGTGTCGGCTGAGGTCTTGGCGACCTTGGCGTCTTCCTTGGCTTTGACGTGGGCCGCTTTGGCATCTTTCACGCAAACGTCCTTCTCATTGCCTTTCAGGTCGTCGCACTTTTCCTTGGCGGCGTCGTAGGCGGCATCGCCTTTGGCCAGGGCCACCTTTTCGGTGTTGCGCGGGCTGGGCTTGTACTGGGCTTCCAGTTCGGCCTTGGCGACTTTTTCAGCGCCTTTGGCTTCGGCCACGCAGATGTCTTTGGCATTGTCTTTCAAGGTGGCGCACTTGTCGCGGCCGGCTTTGTAGTCGGCCGAGATGCGGTTGCTCTCGGCTTTATGTTCCTCTTTGGTCATAGCCAGGGCCTGGCCGGCAAAAGCACAGGACATCACAGCGGTCAGCATCAGTAATTTGGTTTTCATGGATTTTCCTTTGGATGAGTTGGAGTTATGGATTGGTTATGGATGGACGCTGGAACGCTCAACGGCGGATCAATAGCGCTCAAAAAAATCGGTCGGGTTGCGGTCTTTCCAGGCGGCGACCTGCTTCTCAGCCTCATCCTTGCTGAGGCCGTGGCGCTCCTGGATGCGGCCCAGCAACTGGTCGCGTTTGCCGGCGATTACATCGAGGTCGTCGTCAGTGAGCTTGCCCCACTGTTCTTTGACTTTGCCTTTGAATTGAAGCCAGTTGCCTTCCACGCGGTCCTTGTTCATGGTGTTCTCCTGAACGTCAGTTGATAAATTCGCCCGTCGCACTTATGTCCCATGTCGTCCGGGCGGCATGTTCACACCGTACGCTCGTTCTTTTTCTCCCACCGTAGGCCCCCGTATTTGATGAGCGTAGGCTCATGCTTACAGGCTCGGCGCCGCGCTGCGAGAACGTGCCATTGCGCGAAGAAAAGCAACAAAATTCGCAACGGCTTCCTGGCCGGAACGTAACTGCATGGCACGCCGGCCAGGGCAAGAACTGTTTTTATTTCGACATCAAGGTGGTGGACGGCAGCGACACCAAAGATGAAAAATCGCAGCCCGTGGCGAAGCCTGCGGCTCTGGCGGCCTGATGCAGGAATACCGCTACATCAAGGCCAAGGCCTGAGTGCGGCTGACGGGAAGTGCCTGGTTGCGTTTACTTTGACCGCAGCGTGCGGCTGAGCAGCGCGACGGGCAGCAAACCCACCAGCACCAGCGCCAGCGCGGGCAAGGCGGCCTCACCAAGCCGCTCGTCGCGCGCGAGCTGGTAGGTGATCACGGCCAGGGTGTCGCTGTTGAAGGGCCGCAGCACCAGCGTGGCGGGCAGCTCTTTCATCACATCGACAAACACCAGCAGGCCCGCTGCCGCCACCGAGCGCTTGAGCAGCGGCCAATGAACGCGGCTGAGGATGCCCAGGCCGCTGGTGCCCAGCATGCGCGCGCTGTCGTCAAAGCTGGCCGGGATGCGCGAGTAGCCGCTTTGCAGGCTTTGCAGTGCCACGGCGCTGAAGCGCACCAGGTAAGCCCAGACCACACCGAGGATGGTGGCGGTGACCCAATAGCCCGCGCTGGTCTGCGGCGCAGCGGCCTGCAACCAGCCCACGGGCAGCAGGAGGCCCACCACAATCACCGCGCCGGGCACGGCATAACCCAGACCCGCCAGGTGCACGGCAGCGCGGGTAAGCAGGCCCGGCTGCCGGCGCACCGCAAAGGCCAGGCCCAAGGCAAGCGCGGTGGCCAACAGTGCGCTCAAGCCTGCAAGGCCAATGCTGCTGAGCGTCCAGCCAATGAATTTGTCCCAAAGCAGGTTGTCCCACCCCAGCACCAGCGGGCGCAGCATAAAGAGCACCGGCAACACAAAGCCCAGCGCGATGGGCACGGCGCACACGAGCCAGGCCGAAACGGCGCGCAGGCCGCGCAACTGCACGGGGGCCGCGTCTTGCGCGCCGGCGCGCGCGCCGCGGCCGGTGGCAAAGCGCATGCGCTTTTGCGCGCTGTGCTCTATCCACAGCAGCAGCGCGACAAAGAAAAGCAGCACGGTCGCCAGCTGCGCCGCAGCGATGCGGTTGTCCATCGAGAGCCACGCCTTGTAGATGCCGGCGGTGAAGGTCTGGATGCCGAAATAGCTGGAGACGCCGAAGTCGGCCAGCGTTTCCATGAGCGCCAGCGCCACACCAGCGGCCACGGCAGGCCGCGCCAGCGGCAGCGCCACACCGCGGATGCGGCGCGACAGCGGTGCGCCCAGCAGGCGCGCCGCTTCCATCAGGTGCACGGCGCGCTCAGACAGGGCCGTGCGCGCAAGCAGGTACACATAGGGGTAGAGCGCGACGGTGAAGACCAGTACGGCACCCCCCAGGCTGCGCACCTCGGGCAGCAGCCGGCCCTGCAGGCCGAAGCTGGCACGCAGCCAGGTCTGCAGCGGGCCGGCGTATTGGAGAAAGTCGGTATACGCATAGGCCAGCACATAGGCCGGCATGGCCAGCGGCAGCAGCAAGGCCCACTCAAACACCCGGCGCCCGGGGAAATCAAACAGCGTGACCATGCTGGCGGTGGCCATTCCCACCACCGCCACGCCAAAGGCCACGCACAGGCACAGCAGCAGTGATGTGCGCGTGTAATCGGGCAACACGGTCTGCAGCATCTGCAGCAGGATGGATTGCGCATCGCTGTTGAACTGCAGCCAGGACAAGGCGACGGCCAGCACCGGCAGCGTCAGCAGCCCAACCAGCAAAAACAGCACAACAGAAGGGAAATATCGGCGAAACATGGAGCCCCGGAAGCCTCAGCAAAAAGGCCTCTCGCGGGAAGGAGCCCTGCCCCCGCCTGCGTTCGCCACGCTTTTGCAGTCAGTCACTGCAAATGAGAATTGTAAGCATCTACAATTGTTTGCATGTTTCTGGATATCTCCCAGTTGGGCGTGCACTACGCCGGCCGCTCAAAACCCGCCGTGGACGGCGTGTCGTTCAGCCTCCAGGCAGGGGAAATCGGCGTTCTGATCGGGCCTTCAGGTTGCGGCAAAACCACCTTGCTGCGCGCAGTGGCTGGCCTTGAACGGGCCAATGCCGGCAGCATTACGCTGGCAAAGGATGTGGTGAGCACCGCCGCCTTGCATGTGCCGGCCGAATCCCGCCGCATCGGCATGGTGTTTCAGGACTACGCGCTGTTTCCGCATCTGGATGCCGCGCACAACGTGGCCTTCGGGCTCACTCATCTAACACCCGCTCAGCGCAAGCAGCGCGTCGCAGACGTGCTGGAGCTGGTCGGCCTGGGCAATGTGCACAAGCGCTTTCCGCATGAGCTTTCAGGCGGCCAGCAGCAACGCGTGGCACTGGCGCGCGCGCTTGCACCGCAGCCGCGCCTGCTGTTGCTGGACGAGCCGTTTTCCAACCTGGACGTGGACCTGCGTGAGCGCCTGGCGCACGAGGTGCGCGGCATCCTGAAGGCGGCCGGCGCCACCGCACTGTTCGTCACACATGACCAGCTGGAGGCTTTTGCCATCGGCGACCGCATCGGCGTAATGCACCAGGGCAAACTGCACCAGTGGGATGAGGCTTATGCGCTGTACCACCGCCCTGCCACCCGATTTGTGGCTGACTTCATCGGCCATGGTGTGTTTGCGCAAGCGCATATCGAGCAGCGCGGCGACGACGTGGTGGTGCACACTGCGCTGGGCGACCTGACGGACATGCTCGAATGCCCCTTGCCCGGCGCGTATGCCGGCGGCCTGTGCGACGTGCTGCTGCGCGCCGACGACATCGTGCATGACGACAACGCACCAGTGAAAGCGCAGATCGTGCGCAAGGCATTTCGCGGGTCAGAGTTTTTGTACACGCTCAAATTGCAGACGGGCGAGACGGTGATGGCGCATGTGCCGTCGCACCACAACCATGCGCTGGGCGAGTGGATAGGCATACGTGCCGAGGTCGACCATGTGGTGACCTTTCCCCGTGAAACCGTTGCTGCGCCCTAGCCGCGCTTAGCTCCGCCGGCCACTTTACCCTTGCGTCTGCCTCAGACGCTCAATATCTTCCCGCAGCGCCTGCGCCCACACCCGGCGGGTCTGGCCTTGCGGGGCCTGCACCTCGCCAAAGGTAACGACCGCCTTGAGCGGCGGCGCAGTCAGGGTGCGCCAAATCGATCCGACCAGGGTTTCGTCATCCACATAACTGGGGGCGAAGCTGGTCGCGCCGCTGGCGGCGTCGATGAACTTCAGTGCCACCGGCTGCACCGGCACAGACGCTTCAATGGCCGCCTGGATAAGGTTGGCGTGAAAGTGCTTGAGGGTGATGCCGTCGCCCGTCGTGCCTTCAGGGAACACCGCCAGGATGTCGCCTGCGCGGAGGCGGTCCGCCATTTGCGTGACGACGCGGTGAGCATCGCGCCGCGACTCGCGCTCGATGTAGAGGGAACCCGCGCCGTCTGACAGCGTGCGCACAAAGGGCCAGTCCCGCACATCCGCCTTGGAGACAAAGCGGCAATGGCGCGAGGCATGCATCACCAGGATGTCCAGCCACGAAATATGGTTGGCCACCAGCAACACCGGGCCGGTGGCCGGCGGCGTGCCATTGACCACCAGTTCAATGCCCACGATGCACAGCATGGCCCCGGCCCATGCCTGTACGCGGGCCTCCTGCTCAGCCTGGGGAAGTTTGGGGAAAGCAGTCTTGATCGTCCAGAAACCCTGGACGGCATGCACGATGGCGCGCAACAAGGTCCCACAAAAGTGAAGCCATTTCATACGGAAGCAGCGCCTCAGTGTGAAGCGTCAGGAGCTTCATAAGCGAGCTGTCCGCCCACGATCGTCCAGCGCACGCGCGCAGGCATCTGGTGGCCCGAGAACGGTGTGTGCTTGCCCTGGCTGCGCAAGGCGGCGGGCTCGACTGTCCATTCACCGGCGGGGTCAAATATGCAGATATCGGCCACGCCGCCTTTAACGAGCTGCCCCGCGCTGGCCTGCAGCGTGCCAAGCGCATTGCCCAGCACCCGCGCGGGTTCACTCGTAAGCACCGCCAGTGCGCGCTGCAGACCAGCATCGCTGTCAGTACCCCATTTGCAGGCCAGGCCCAGCAGCAACTCAAGCCCTGTGGCGCCCGGCTCGGCTTCGGCAAAGGGCAAAGTCTTGGCGTCTTCGTCAACAGGCGTGTGGTCAGACACCAGCGCGTCGATGGTGCCGTCGGCCAAACCCTGGCGGATGGCGTCGCGGTCGCGCTGCTGACGCAGCGGCGGGTCCAGCCGCATGCGGCTGTCGAAGTAGCCGATGTCCACGTCGGTCAAGTGCAGGCTGTTGATGCTGACGTCACAGGTCACGGCCAGGCCTTCTGTCTTGGCCTTGGCCACCAGGGCCACACCCGCGGCGCTGCTGATGCGGCACAGGTGCACGCGCGCGCCGGTGGCACGCACCAGCTCGAAGATGGTGTGCAGTGCGATGGTTTCGGCGGCGACTGATACACCGCTCAGGCCCAGGCGCGTGGCCAAAGCGCCGCTGGCAGCGACGCCGCTTCCCAGGTACATCTCTTGCGGGCGCAGCCAGACGGTGTAGCCGAAGGTCGAGGCGTATTGCAGGGCGCGCATCATGACTTGCGTGTTGGCCAGCGGCACCTCGGCCTGGCTGAAGCCTACGCAGCCCGATTCCGTCAATTCGACCATCTCGGTCAGCGTCTCACCCTTGAGCGCACGCGTGAGCGCACCTAGCGGGAACACGCGCGACTGGTGCAGCTTCTCGGCGCGGAACTTGAGCATTTCAACGAGGCCGGGCTCGTCGAGTACCGGATCGGTATCAGGCGGGCAGACCAGGCTTGTGACGCCGCCGGCCACAGCCGCGGCGAGTTCGCTTTCGAGCATGCCTTCGTGCTCGTGCCCAGGTTCTCGCAAGCGGGCGGACAAGTCGATCAGGCCGGGGGCGACGATGCAGCCCGTGGCATCAATCGTCTTGTTGGCCGCGAAATCAGCGGGCGGGCCTTTGAGCGAGACGATGCGGCCCGCGGCAATTGCCACGTCGCAAACTTCGTCGAATTTCGAGGCTGGGTCGATGACGCGGCCGTTTTTTATGAGTATCTTCATGCTTCGTTCCCTGCGACTATGCTCATGACGGCCATGCGGACTGCAATACCAAATGTGACTTGCGGCAGGATCACACTCTGCGTGCCGTCGACAACGGCGGAGTCAATTTCAACGCCGCGGTTGATAGGCCCGGGGTGCATGACGATGGCGTCTGGCTTGGCCAGTTTCAATTTTTCGGTGGTGAGGCCGAAGCTCTTGAAGAACTCCTGGCTGCTGGGCAATAGCGCGCCGGACATGCGTTCGTTCTGCAGCCTGAGCATGATGATTACGTCGGCGTCCTTGATACCTTCTTCGAGCGTATTGCAGACGCGAACGCCCATCTGCGCCATGTCGGCGGGCACCAGGGTCTTGGGGCCGACCACGCGCACTTCGGGGCAGCCCAGCGTGGTGAGTGCATGGATGTCGGAACGCGCCACGCGCGAGTGCAGCACGTCACCGACGATGGCGACCGTGAGCTTGCTGAAATCTTTCTTGTAGTGCCGGATGGTGTACATGTCGAGCAGGCCCTGCGTGGGGTGCGCATGGCGGCCGTCGCCGGCGTTGATGACGTGCACATGCGGCGCGACGTGCTGGGCGATCAGATAAGGTGCGCCCGATTCGCTGTGGCGCACGACGAAGAGATCGGCGGCCATGGCACTCAGGTTGGCGATGGTGTCGAGCAGCGACTCGCCCTTGGAGGCCGATGAGCGCGCGATGTCCAGGTTGATGACATCGGCCGACAGCCGCGTGGCGGCGATTTCGAAGGTGGTGCGGGTGCGGGTGGAGTTTTCAAAGAAGAGATTGAAGACACTCTTGCCGCGCAGCAGCGGGACTTTTTTGACTTCGCGGTTGTTGACGCTGACGAAGTTGGCGGCGGTGWCGAGGATCTGCGTCAGGGTGGCCTTGGGCAGGCCTTCAATCGACAGCAGGTGAATCAGCTCGCCGTTTTTGTTGAGTTGCGGATTTCGTCGATACAGCATGTGATGGACTCCTTGGGGTCTCTTGGTTTTTTGGGGGTGGCCTGGCAGTAATAGTGATGGTGACGATCAGCCCTGAACCTGGAAGCTGAACTTGCCGTCCTCTGCGCGGGCCAGTTCAAGCGACTGCGAAGCGGGCAAGGCCACGCGCGCCACCGCCAGGTCGGGCTGCACCGGCAGCTCGCGCCCGCCGCGGTCTACCAGTACGACCAGCTTGACACTGGCGGGCCGGCCGTAGTCAAACAATTCGTTGAGCACCGCCCGGATGGTGCGGCCGGTGTAGAGCACATCGTCCACCACGACCAGGTGGGCGCCGTTCACGTCAAAAGGCAGCAGCGTTTGACCGCTGGAAGCCAGGCCGCGCTGTGAAAAATCGTCGCGGTGCATGGAGGACGACAGCACGCCGGCTTCGCCTTCCAGGCCCAGGTCTTTTTGCAGGCGCTGTGCCAGCCACGCACCACCCGAGGCCACGCCGACCAGCTTGGGTGGTTGGGGATAAGACGCCAGTTGCTGGCGCATGCCGCGCAGCAGGTCGCTATACAGCGCCTCAGCGTCCAGGGTCAGGCTGCTCATGGAAAACTCCTTAAAAACTGCTCGAGGATGATGCAGGCCGAGGCTGCGTCGGCATCGGCTGCGCCGCCGGCCAGTGCTTCGGTGGTGCTGTAGCGTTCATCCACCTCAAAGACCTGCAGGCCGAAGCGCCCGCGAAGCTGGCGGGCGAACTTTTGTGCGCGCACGGTATTGTCGTGGCTTGCGCCGTCGGGGTGAAAGGGCACGCCGATGACGAGGGCGTCGGGCTGCCACTCCTTGATGCGCGCCTCGACCGCCTTGAGGCGGGCGTCGCTGCCTTCAGCGTTGATGGTGGGCTGGGGGGTGGCGGTACGGGTCAGCACGTTGCCGGTGGCAACGCCGGTGCGCTTGAGACCGAAGTCGAAAGCCAGAAAGGTTTGGAGGCCAGAGGCCCGAAGGGAAGGCATGGCCGCAAGGCTCATGCGTGACCGGCCTCGGGAGAGAGCATCCAGCTTTGCAGGCCCAGCAGCATGAGCGCCTTGTCGTAGCGTTGCTCTACCGGTGTGTCGAAAATCACACCGACGTCGGCTGCGACCGTGAGCCAGCTGTTGTCCGAGATTTCCGATTCCAGCTGGCCTTCACCCCAGGCCGAATATCCAAGGGAGACAAACAYCCTGCGCGGGCCGGCGCCCGTGGAGAGCGCTTCCAGCACGTCTTTGGAGGTGGTCATTTCGAGGCCGCCGGGGATCGTCATCGTCGAGGCATAGACCGATTCGTTGCCCGGCATCATGGATTCGTGGAGAACAAAGCCCCGTTCGGTCTGGACCGGGCCGCCCTGGAATACCGGGGACTGGGTCAGGTCGTCGCGCCGCAGAGGCAACTCGACCTTGTCGAACAGGTTCTTGAGATTGATATCGCTGGGCTTGTTGATGACCAGCCCCAGCGCACCCCGGTCGCTGTGTTCGCACATGTACACCACGCTCTTGGCAAAAGCTTCATCATCCATCCCCGGCATGGCAATGAGGAAGTGGTGCGTGAGGTTGATCGATGCAGAATCCGTGGCCATGGCGGGATTTTACGCCGGACGGGACGGCGCGGGGAGCCCACCCTGCCGGCCACCCGCCAATTCGCGGGGGATCTACGGCCGGATAGCCGCTTTTCGCTACGATGGCCGGATGCACAAGAAGTATGAAACGGGGTTGATGTGGTTCAGGCGCGACCTGCGGGTTCAGGACAACGCCGCTCTGTACCACGCGCTGAAGTCATGTAAGCAGGTGTATTGCGCATTTGTTTTTGACAAAACCATTCTGGAGGTTTTGCCCCAAACTGACCGCCGCGTGGAATTCATACAGGAATCGGTACTGAGGCTGGATGGCCAACTGCAGAGGCTGGGCGCAGCGGCTGGCAGCCTCGGCGCCGGCCTGTTGACGGCCCATCACGGTGCCGTGGACGCGGTGGTGCGGCTGGCGGCAGAGCTGGGCGCCGA
>NZ_JBFUAZ010000006.1:0-28147 GCF_056406035.1 Polaromonas sp. P1_E1_2
GTGCTGACCTGGGCGGGCCTGCTTTTCATGGGCCTGTTTTCTTCGCTGCTGGTGTTGACGGTGGCGCGTGACGCGGCCCTGCTGGTGCTGTGGCTGGCCGATGCCGTGGCGCCCGGCCACCTGCCGCTGGCGTGGCTGCGCACGGTGTCGGCCGAGGCGGTGCCGCTGCTGGGCGGGCTGATCACCGTGCTGGGTTTTCTGAATGCGCGCCGTACGGCTGCCGTGGTGAAGGTGGACGTGCCCATCAAGGGCCTGCCCGCTGCGCTGCAGGGGTTTACCGTAGCGCAAATCAGCGACATCCATGTGGGGCCGACCATCAAGCAGGCGTATTTGCGCCGCATTGTCGACAAGGTCAATGCACTGGATGCCGATGTGGTGGCCATTACGGGCGACCTGGTGGACGGCAAGGTGAGCGAGCTGGCCTCGCACGTCGCGCCGCTGGCAGAACTGCAGTCGCGCCACGGCACGTATTTTGTAACGGGCAACCACGAGTACTACTCGGGCGCGCATGCGTGGATTGACGAGCTGCGCCGGCTGGGCCTGACGGTGCTGCTGAACCAGCACGTGGTGATTCGCCCGCCTCTTCTTGCTGCAGGCCAGGACGCCACGCCGCTGGTGCTGGCGGGTGTGACGGACTACAGCGGTGGGCATTTTGACCCAGCTCATCGCAGTGACCCGGAGGCGGCTCTGCGTGGTGCGCCGGCGGAGGCTGTGCGCGTGCTGCTGGCGCACCAGCCGCGCAGTGCGGCGGCGGCAGCCAAAGCCGGCTTTGACCTGCAGCTGTCGGGCCATACGCATGGCGGACAGTTTTATCCGTGGAACCTGTTTGTGCGGTTTCAGCAGCCGTTTACGGCGGGCTTGCACAAGCTGCAGAACCTGTGGGTTTATACGAGCCGCGGGACGGGGTACTGGGGGCCGCCCAAACGGTTTGGGGCGCCTTCGGAGATTACTTTTTTGAGGTTGGTGGTTGGGTGAGGTTGTGTTGATTTGATGGGTGCGTACTTTGCTGAGTGTTGCTGGCCGGGGGTTGCCCGGCATGCAACTCACTTTTCTTTGCTTCGCCAAAGAAAAGTAAGCAAAAGAAAGGCGACCCTGGTTCCTGCGTCCCTTCGCTTCGCTGCGGGCAACCTGCGGTGCTCGGTCCAGCCGGGGTCAAAAACAACTCGCTTCGCTCAGACAAGTTTTTGCCCTGATCCGTCTGGACCTCCGCTCCTCGRCGCATCCACAAGGGGGGTGGAGACAGGAATACCAAACAGCCGAAGACAAGACCCCGAATACCKGAAGAAACAAGGACWCGCCATGGCGTGTCCTTGTTGGTATTGGAGTTGGTATTTGTCTTTGTCTTCGGTCCCCGCTCCCGATAGCCCCTTCTGTCTGCGCCGAGGAGCACAGGTTCAGGCGGATCAGGGATCGCGATTGTCTGAGCCGAAGGCGAGTTCGAGCGAGACCCCGCCTGGACCGAGCACCGCAGGTTGCCCGTAGCGAAGCGTAGGGTCGCAGACAGCAGGGTCGCCTTTTCTTTGGCGACTTTCTTTTGGCGAAGCAAAAGAAAGTTACTTGCATGCCGGGCAACCCCCGGCCAGCCACCCTCAGCAAAGTCCGCCCCGCTTGAACAACAACAGCAACATCGTCTACCCTCCACCCATGCCCCAAACCCTAACTCTCCGCCTGAACCCAGGCGACGACCTGCGAACAGCCCTGGACGCAGCATTCGCCCAGCTGCAGGCCGAGCAGAACACCCGCGCGGCTTGCGTCATCTCTGCGGTGGGAAGCCTCTCCCGTGCCGTGCTGCGCTATGCGGCCGAGCCGCAGGGAACGGTGTTGGTGGAACCGCTGGAACTGATCACGCTGTCGGGCACGTTGAGCCCTGACGGCGCGCACCTGCATGCCAGTGTGGCCAATGCGCGGGGAGAAATGTGTGGAGGCCATGTGATGCCGGGTTGCATTGTGCGGACGACCGCTGAAATTGTGCTGGTGTCGTTGCAGGGCTGGGTGTTTGCGCGTGAGCATGACACTCGGACCGGCTTCAAGGAGCTGGTGGCGAAGCCGGCAACGCCCTGGTCTTGAAAGCAGGGGCTGCGTCTGTAGGCCGGCCCTGACAGCCGTGCTGGCGTCATGGCCATGGCGGGCGTGGAGGACAGGCGTAGAGTGGTGTTAACGCACTACCATGCACGCAACCTACCAGCACCCACCATCAAGGAGGCATGTTCATGTTGAAACAACCACGCTTTTCCGTCGCTTCCGTCGCCCTGCCGGGCGCTGTGTTGGCACTGGCATTGACGCTTTTCACAGGGCCGCGGGCGGTAGCGCAGACATCGCAGACCACACAGCCAGCTGAAGCACCCGATACCGCAGTGCCGACGGCGCCCTTGAGGAATCCGCTGAACCGCAACCCGGCGCGCCGGGCGTCTGAACCCGAAGCGCCGCTCCCACCGCCGGATCCGCGTGACTCGACCATCCGCCCGGTGACGCCACCGGGCAACGACGGCCGTGATGTGGTATTGCCCCCGCCGAATGCGCCAACGCGGCCCCCGCTTGCCAGGCCCTGAGGCGGATTTTCTGCCTGTTTATAGCCCGTGAGCGGTATGGCGTGGCATCARGGATGAATGCCAAATRMCGCCCTGRCCCAAYAGGGAYAAGCGCAAGCAGCTATTAAATTGATAGTGACTGACCGGCGGCAGCCTTCGGTGTGCGCACCTTGCGGGCGCCGGCCGAGCTGCGGTTTTTGCGGTAATAACGCTGCGGCGAATCTTTCTGCATCATCCGGCGCCGCAGGCGTGCGGGATGAAAGACCTGTTCGTACTGCGTGAGCCAGCGCTGTTCGCTGGCGTCGGGTGAGGGGGCTGTCTGCCTGTCGGCGGCGGGGCCAAAGCGCAGGGACGCCGGGGCGTCGGCCGGCTTGTGGCCTGGTCGTACTTCTTCCGGGGGCAACACCGGCGCAGCGTGCCGGCCGTGGCCGGAAGCCTGCGGGCCCAGGTAGTCGGACTCGACACTGCATTGAGGCGTGAGGATGGCCCAGCGCATGTGGGCAAAGCGGCGGGCAAACAGCGGCGCCACGGCTTCAACGATGTGGTGTTCCGGCTCGAACCAGGCCACGTGCAGCGGGCCGCCTTGCGGGCGGGTTTTGAAGGTGTCGTCCTGCACCGAGTGAAAGCGCAGCTGGGCTTTCATTTTCTGCATGTCATGGCGCACCTCTTCGGCCATCTGCCGGGCGAGCGCCATGTCGGCGTCGAGCTGGTTGTGCCGCAGTTCGGGCTCATGCACCAGGCGCCACAGCAGGCGGTAGAGCAGGCTGAAGCGCTGCGGGTTGTTGTGCAGGATCACGGCCTGGCACAGGGTAAGAAATTCGGGTGGGACGGCGACGGTGGGTGCGTCGCTGAGTGCGGGGCTCTGCGCCGTGCCGGTGGGCGGCACGCCTTCAGCGGGCGTGGTGCTGCAATGCCAGATGACTTGCCCGGGCAGGATGTTCTGTGCCAGCAGGCCGCGTGCGGCACGGCGAAAGCCCTCAAGGTCCGTCTGCCCCTGCAGCGTGACAGGCAACATGGCTTGTGGAAAGAGGTCGTTCGTCAGCAGGTCATTCATCACGCCCATGGACACATCCTTTCTTCACGATTCAAGCACCCATGGTGCGGCGGCGGCCACCGCGGCGGGTGTAGGCAAAAGAGCCGTCTTCCTGGGTGCGGGCGGCGCATTGCCAGGACAGAAAGCCGGAATTCACTGTATTAATATACAGTGTTTTGGTGATTCAGGTGTGAAAGTGAGGCAAAAATCCCGGGCCTTTTGTGGCTTTGTCGCCTAAATCAGGCTGAAATCAGCCCAAAAGGGCGTGGCTGGCGGCAACGGTGCCAAACGTGCTGCAGCGTGCGCTTTTTGACCTGGACGGGGGGCGTCAGCGGTTTTTGTGGGCCCGCCGCAGCTTTTTGGCGTGGGTTTCCATGGCGAGATACGCCACAACCGCCACGGTCAGCGGCACCAGGTAATAGATCACGCGGTAAGCCACCAGCGCGGCCAGCAGTTCGTACTGCGGCATCTCGTGCGACAGCAGGGCGACGAACACGGCCTCCAGCACGCCGAGGCCGGCCGGCACGTGGGTGATCACGCCGGCGATGGCCGCCAGCAGCAGCACGCTGACGACGGCGGAAAACTCGATGCGGTGCTGCAGCAGGATGAAAATAATGCCGGACATGATGAGCCAGTTGCCGGCGCCCATCAGCAGCTGCAGGCCGGCCAGCCGCACGGAGGGCAACACCACCTCATGGCCGCGCAGCCGCAGCATGCGCCGGCGGGAAAACGCGCAAATGCCGAGATAACCCGCGACAACGGCCAGCAGCACCGCACYGATCAGACGCAGGGAGTTGGTGGTGACAGGCCAGTCCAGGGGCAGGGTGGGCGGCTGCAAGGCAAACACCGTGCCGGCGAGCAGCAGGTACCCCATCCAGTTGGTCAGCATGCTCAGCGACATGATGCGGGTGATGGCGCCGTTGCCCAGGCCCAGGCGGGAGTAAAGGCGGTAACGAAAAGCCACGCCGCCCACGAGGGAGCCGAGGTTGAGGTTGAAGGCGTAGCTGACGAAGGTCACCGCCATCACGGTGGGGGCGCGTAGCGGGTGGCGGGTGTAGTGGCGGCCCAGCAGGTCGAAGGTGCTGTAAAGCGTGAAGCTGGCCACGGCCAGCAGCACGGCGCCCCAGGCGGCGGTGAGGGGGTAGTCCTCCAGCGCGGTGAGGACCTGGGACCATTCAATCTTGCGGGCCTGCGAGAACAGCAGGCTGGCGATGAGCAGAAAGAACGCGGCGGTGGCACCGTGCCTGAGCCATGGCCACCAGGCCTTTTTCTTCGGCGCGGCGGGCTGGGGCTTGCCGCTGCGCGCCTCGCCGGGCGGACGGGGGGGATGGGGCGTGGGCAAGGTGCGGCTTTCGGCCATCACGCGCTCAAATGGGTTTGGCCTGGGGCGGCGGCTCGCGTTCCTCTGGCGCGGCTGCTTGGGCGGGCGTGATGCGCGGCGCGTGCGCCGGCAGCCAGCCGGCCCAGGCGGGGTAGCGGCGCAGCAGGTGAAAGACAAAGTAGCTGCGCAGCGTGCGCCACCACGTGGGCTTCACCAGGTCCTGGCGGCCTATCTGTTTGCAGCTGTGCTGCATCAGGTGGTCCAGCCGCGAACCCAGGTCGTTGTTGAAGGTGCGGTCGCGGATCATGACGTTGGCCTCGAGGTTGAGCGCCAGGCTGAGTGGGTCCAGGTTGCTGGAGCCCACAGTGGCCCATTCGTCGTCGATCACGGCCACTTTGCCATGCAGGGGCCGGTCGCAGTATTCGTAAATGCGCACACCCGCGTCCAGCAGGTGGTGGTAGAGCATGCTGGCGGCGGTCTTGACGATCGCCATGTCGGGCTCGCCCTGCAGGATGAGGTGCACGTCCACACCGCGCCGCGCGGCGTGGCGCATTTCCCTGAGCAGCCGGTAACCGGGAAAAAAATACGCGTTGGCGATCACGACACGCTGGCGCGCCGTGCGGATGGCGGCGCGGTAGTGGCGCTCGATGTCGTTGGTGTGTTTGCGGTTGTCGCGCGTGACAAAAAGCGCCGCGGCGTCGCCCGCCGGCGCGGGCACGTCGTCCCTGCGCCATGTGCCGGCCACGGAACGGGCGCGTTCGGAAAACCGTTCACGCAAGCCCGTGGGCGCTTCGCCGCCGGCGCCGGCATTGCGCTGGCCCGCCGCCAGGGCCCTGCGCACAAAGCTGTGGATGTCGGCCACGAGGGGGCCTTCGATCTCGACGGCATAGTCCTGCTTGGCCTGCGGGCCGAAGTCGGCCAGGTGGTCCGCCGAATAGTTGATGCCGCCGACGAAAGCACGTTCGCCATCGACGACCACAATCTTGCGGTGCATGCGGCGAAACAGGTTGGTGCGCCAGCCCCACAGCCTGGGCCCCGGGTCAAACACATGCACGCGCACGCCGGCCCGCGTCAGGGTCGAAATGAATTCAGGTGACAGGTCCGGAGAGCCGTAGCCGTCAATCGTCAGGTCGATCTGCACGCCGCGCCGCGCCGCCTGGTGCAGGGCCGCGTGCAGCTCTTCACCGACCTTGTCTTCAAACAGGATGAAGGTCTCCACCACCACCTCGCGCCTGGCCGCAGCAATGCACTCAAAGACGCGCGGGAAAAACTCCTCGCCGTTTTCAAGCAGCTGAAACTGGTTGCCGCTTACCCAACGACTCATGTTCAGAGCTCGATTTCTGCCGCGAGAGGCGCGTGATCTGACAAATGCGACCAAGGCCGCAGCGGCAGCACCACCGGCGCGTGGCCGATGGCGTTGCGCACATAGATGCGGTCCAGCCGCAGCAGGGGCAGGCGTGCGGGAAAGGTGCGCGCCGCCTTGCCGTTGGCCTGCACAAACACCTCATGCAGCTCGGCGCCTTTTTCCAGCCGGGCATGGGCGCGGTGCCGCCAGTCGTTGAAGTCCCCGGCCACCACGACGGGCGCATGCGGCGGAATGTTGTTGCGCACCAGTTCGCACAGCATGTCCATTTGCTGCTCGCGGTGCGCTTCCATGAGGCCCAGGTGCACGCAGACGGCGTGCACGTTCACGCTGCGGCCGGGTATCTGCAGTTCGCAATGCAGCAGCCCGCGGCGCTCGGGCCCGCTGATGGACACGTCGAGGTTTTCAAAACGCACGATGGGGAACTTGGACAACACGGCATTGCCGTGGTGCCCGTTGGTGTAGACCGCGTTGCGGCCGTAGGCGAACTGCGGCCAGATGGTGTCGGCCAGGAATTCGTAGTGCGGGGTTTCAGGGTAGTTGTCGAACTTGTCCTGGTGCTTGACGTGGTTGCCCGTCACTTCCTGCAGGAACACCACGTCCGCCCCGACGCCGCGAACGGCTTCGCGCAGCTCGGGCAGGATGAATTTGCGGTTGAAAAAGGTAAAGCCCTTGTGGATGTTGACCGTGAGCACCTTGAACGAGAACGACGAGTCGGCGCTGACTGCTGCAAGCGCCGTCTGCGTGTCGGCCTCGACGGCTTCCATGTCGATCGGCGTTGCGGCTTCGGGAGAGCGGGTGGGTACGGCGACAGACAGGGCGTCGGGCCCGCGGCGCGAAGCTGAAGAAGGCGATGGCGAAGGGGATTCGGGTGTGGAAGTCGGCATAGAGAGATAAGCGAGTAGGCCCAGACAGGCAGGCGGAAAGGGCGCAGGACAGGCCTTGGCACCCATTGTTATTCTGCGCCCTGGGAGTGACTGTAGGACAGTAACTTATTTGCGGCAGGGCGCGGCGTACGCAAGCGCCTGGGACGTGTCTTTGGCCACAGCCCGCGGGCGCAGTGTCCTACATGGCGCGGGGGGCCTCTCCGATAAGGCAGACGGGCCCGGCCCGCTAGATTGAATTCAACGTTAGCCCGATGAAGTGGCAGGCGTGTTTTTTCAACCCAGCCTACGAGCACAACCCAAGGAACTACTCCCATGTTCAAAACCCCCTCTTCCATGAAGACCCTTTCCCTTGCAGCTGCCATGACGGCCGCACTGATGTTTGGCGCAGCCGCACACGCGCAGACCGATCCTGCGGGCAAACCGAGCGACAGCTCGGGCTCGGTTTCCACCGGTGCAACCGCCAAAACGCCTGAGCAGCGTGACGCCGCCAAATCCGAAAAACAGGCGGCGAAGTCCGACAAGAAGCAGGCCAAGGCAGCCAAACGGGCTGCACGCAAGAGCAAAGCCGCCACTGCAGGCGCTGCCCCCACGGATTCGGGCGGTACCAGCAAGTAAGGCCAGGCGCTACCTTGGCGCCATGACAGTTTCGGTGTGAAGGTGCGCTGACGCGTTGCCATCACCCTTTTGAAGGAGTTTGATATGTCCAAGTACTTTATGCGTTCCATTCCTGCGGCCGCTGCGTTGACCGCAGCCGCGTTGTTCGGCTCTGCCGGCGCCTTTGCACAGGGCCTCGGTGTGGGCGTCGGCACCGGTGTTGGGGTCGGCGTCTCGGCCGGCCAGAACACCAATATCGACGCTGGCGTTCGCGCGAATGCCGCGGCAGGCGCCAGCTCGGACTCCAGCGGGCCCTCGGGATCTTCCAGCGGCAGGCTCGGTGCCGGCGCCAATGTTTCCGGCTCGGCCCAGGGTGATACCTCCGCAGGCAGCAGGGCCGCCGCTGCAGTGGACAACACCGCCCGCAGCACCGGACGGGCTGTAGCCCGCACCGGCAACGCCGTGAAGAGCGGCGCCAAGCGCACCTACAACAAACTGGATAACGCTGCGGGCAGTGCCCGTGTCCAGGGCAGTGTTCAGGGTGATGCGGCCGTCGGCGGCACTTCGAAGTAAAGGCGGGCAAGGTGCGCGTGTAATTGCCGCAAGGTGGTTGCATCGCCACAAAGCCGGGCACAGGTTTTTACCTRCGCCCGGCTTTTTTTCACGCCTGCGTTTATTTGGGCCGGGGCTGCGGCAAGCCCCTGCCGGGCTGGGGTAGCTTCCCGGCCCGGAGTTCGGTGACTGCGGTGGCTACAGCCCTGGCCACGTTGCGGACTTCTTCCATCAGGGCTTTGTCTGCGTCCAGCGTGTCGTGGCTGGTGGCATAGGGTTCGTAGTAGCCGATGTAGCGGTCCAGCCGGGCCGGGCTGCCGGCATCAATCAGGCCCATCCAGTCCAGCCAGTCGCACAGGCCGCGGCGTGTGCCTTCGATCCCGGCCACGTCGCCATGCACCACGACGCCATACGCGCGGCCTGCCAGGTGCTTGGGATAGTCCCAGCCTTTCATCTCCAGCGCCTTGGCTTCCTCGGGCTTTTTGCCGTGGGTGGTGGTGGGGTCGGGGTTGCCGCCGTCGGCACACACCAGGCGGTCGATCATGAGCTTGAGCGGGCTGGGTGACTGGTACCAGTAGACGGGCGTGAGGATGATGACGGCATGCGCGGCCGTCCAGCGTTCGTAGATCTCGGCCATCCAGTCGCTGGTTTGCCCCAATGAATGGTTGGGGTAGCAGCTGCAGGGCCAGTGGCACAGCGGCATGGCGGTGGACACGCAGCCTTTGCAGGGGTGGATGTGAAGGTTGTAGCTGGAGGTGAGCAGGCTGAGGTCCAGCACATCGGGATGCATGCCCGCTTCCTGGAGTGTGGTCTTCGCGCTGTTGAGCAGGCGCCAGGTCTTGGAGATTTCACCGGGGCAGGTGCCGTCGTTGCGGGCGGAGCCGCACACCAGCAGCACGCGTGAGGGTGTGGCCGGGTCTTTCCAGGCCGCCTGCGCTTTGGCCAGGCGTTCGCGGGTTTCCAGCCATTCGACGGACAGGTCGTAGTCGGGGTCGGCAAATTCCTCGCCGGCCTTGCGTGTGTGGGGCGCCTTGCGGCCCTCCTGGTAGGCGTCCCAGGCCACGCTTTCGATCCGGGCCAGGGCTTCGTCTTCCTGCCGGAAGGCCGGGTCGACAAAAGATTGCATAAAGCGTTCATGGAACGCGTCGCGTGAGAGGACGGCCGGTGCCTGGCCTTTGCGTACCGTGGTCATCTGCCGAGTCTAGTGACGCTGCAGGGCTTGAACCGGGGGTTTCGATGCCGTCCTACGCGGGTTTTCGGTACCGTCTGGCGAGCCGCTTTTTTTGGTAAAAATGGCCTTTAAGCCATATGCAATCTGCGCAAGCAGCTATCAAAATAATAGCTAATGCGGAATGTGGGCTGGCCGCAAAAAAGCCCGCACGCAGCCGTTGGGGCTGCCGTGCGGGCCTGGCGCGCTTCAGTTCAGCGTGTCGCGGTTATGGATCAACCCTTTTGCGGGGCGGGGCCACCTTGACCGCGAGGGCCGCCATGGCGCATGCCGTGCTTTTTGTGCTCGGTATCAAAGGTTTTTTGCTGCTCGGGTGTGAGCGCCGCGTAGAAGGTCTTGGTGGCTTCACCGCGCTTGTCCATCGCCGTGTTCATCTCGGCCATGCGCTGGGTGCGCATTTCCTTCATCTTGTCGATGCGCTGGGGCGTGGTCAGCTTGTCGAACTCGGCGCGTTGCTCCGGCGTGGGGCGTGCTCCRTGGGCGGGCGGCTGCATGGAAGCGGTGTAAGCGGTCCACGCGCCTTCCTGGGCGGGCGTGAGCTTGAGTTTGGCTTTGAGCTCGGCCTGGTGCTTGGCGATCATGGCCTGCATCTTGGCGGGGTCGTGGCGGCCCATGCGATCGCCATGGGGGCCGGCAGGCTTGCCTGCGGCGGGCGGCGATCCGGCGGGTGGTGCGGGAGGCGTTTGTGCCATGGCACCGGCACCTACCGTTGCCAGCAAGCCGGCGAGTACGAGGCTGTTGAGGGAAGCGGAGCGGTTGAATGCGAATTTCATGAGGAACTTCCTTTCAGGAGAAGATGCCTGAGTTCCATCGAGTCGTGACATACGGCTTTTGGCTTCAGGTTGAAAGCAAGTGTGCGGGCCGTCTGTTTCCCTGCCGTTGCCGAAAGGTAAAGATAAGCCGTGGATACACCCCTATCAGCCCTCACTTCGTGTAGTGCTTTTTCCCCTTGCAGGGGACGGCGCCTGCGGCCTGGCAAAGCCAGTTCCGCGGCCCCCGTTGGCTTGGCCTTTCAGAGCAGGGAGCTGTAGCCTCAAAAGGCGATTCAAGCGGGGGCCGCGGTCCGGCTTTGCCGGCCGCGAGGCGCTCGTCCCCCGCAGGGGGAGAGGGGGCTACACGCAGTGAGCCCCAACAGGGGGACTTCCTTCTTGACTGCGGTCAATTGCCATCGCCGTCCGGGGTGCCTACAATGGCACCAGCTTGTCGGGGTGCCAAGGATGTTTCCGTGAGGAGGCTTTCGAGGCTGAGATCGCAGTATGCGAGACCCGCTGAACCTGATCGGGATTATCCCCGCGTAGGGAACAACGCAATTGGCTCCGGAACTCCGCAGCGGCACACCAGGTGCCACCGATGGACCCCCGGCTCCCCAGCAGGCACCCCACCTTCTGGAGAACCACATGGCCAAAACCCGACTCACCGTTGACACCCAAGACCTCACCAGTCGCATCACGCGCGCGCCATTTCCGGGCTCCGCCAAGATTTACATCGAAGGCTCGCGCCCCGACATTCGCGTTCCGTTCCGTGAAGTCACGCTGACCGACACGCTGGTGCACGAAGGCGCCGGGGAGCCGCGCCGCGAAGCCAACCCGCCGCTGCGTTTGTATGACGCCTCGGGTGTCTACACCGACCCGGCTTCGCCGATCGACATCACGCGTGGCCTGCCGCCTTTGCGCGGCGCCTGGATCAACGAGCGCCAGGACACTGAAGCCCTGCCCGGCATCAGCAGCGCCTACGGCCGTGAGCGCCTGAACGACCCGGCCCTGGCCGCGCTGCGCATGGCGCATGCGCCCGTGCCGCGCCGCGCCAAGGCCGGCGCCAATGTGTCGCAAATGCATTACGCGCGCAAAGGCATCATCACCCCCGAGATGGAATACATCGCGGTGCGCGAAAACCTGGTGCGCGCGCAACTGGCCGAGCGCCTGGCCACCGAACGCATGCCGAAAAAAGGGCATTCCTTCAACGCCGCGATTCCGGAGCAGATCACGGCCGAGTTTGTGCGCGACGAAGTGGCGCGCGGCCGCGCCGTCATCCCGAACAACATCAACCACCCCGAGAGCGAACCGATGATCATCGGTCGCAACTTCCTGATCAAGGTCAATGCCAACATCGGCAACTCGGCGGTCACCTCGAGCATTGAGGAAGAAGTCGACAAGCTGGTCTGGTCGATTCGCTGGGGCGCAGACACCGTGATGGACTTGTCGACGGGTGAGAACATCCATGAAACGCGCGAATGGATTTTGCGCAACTCGCCGGTGCCCATCGGCACGGTGCCGATCTACCAGGCGCTGGAAAAAGTCAACGGCAAGGCCGAAGACCTGACCTGGGAAATCTTCCGCGACACGCTGATCGAGCAGGCGGAGCAGGGCGTTGACTACTTCACCATCCACGCCGGCGTGCGCCTGGCCTATGTGCCGCTCACGGCGAATCGCCTGACGGGCATCGTCTCGCGTGGCGGCTCCATCATGGCCAAGTGGTGTTTGTCGCATCACAAGGAAAGCTTTTTGTACGAACGCTTTGACGAGATCTGCGAGATCATGAAGGCGTATGACGTGTGCTTCTCGCTGGGTGATGGCTTGCGCCCCGGCTCGATTGYCGATGCGAACGACGAAGCGCAGTTTGCCGAGCTGCACACGCTGGGCGAGCTCACGCAGATCGCCTGGAAGCACGATGTGCAGGTGATGATTGAAGGCCCGGGCCACGTGCCGCTGCAGCTGGTGAAAGAAAACGTAGACAAGCAGCTTGAAGCTTGTTTTGAAGCGCCTTTCTACACGCTGGGCCCGCTGATCACCGACATCTCGCCGGGTTATGACCACATCTCTTCTGCCATGGGCGCAGCCAACATCGGCTGGTACGGCACGGCCATGCTGTGCTACGTGACGCCGAAAGAGCATTTGGGCCTGCCGAACCGCGACGATGTGAAGCAGGGCCTGATCGCCTACAAGATCGCCGCGCATGCGGGCGACCTGGCCAAGGGCTACCCGGGCGCGCAGATGTGGGACAACGCGGTGTCGAAAGCGCGCTTTGAGTTCCGCTGGGAAGACCAGTTCCGCCTGGCGATCGACCCCGACACGGCGATGGCTTATCACGACGAAACGCTGCCCAAAGAGAACGCCAAGGTGGCGCATTTCTGTTCGATGTGCGGGCCCAAGTTCTGCTCGATGAAAATCTCGCAGGAGGTGCGCGAGTTTGCGCGGCTCAACCCGGCCAGCACCACGCTGGCGCCGGCCGCCACGACAATTCCCATCAAGCAGATCGCCACCGGCTTTGAGGAAAAGGCCAAGGAGTTCCGCGAAGGCGGGAGCGAGATCTATTCCTGAGTTGTTTCGGAGCCGTCCCTGACATGAGCACTTTGCACATCGGTATTGCGGGCGCGGGCCTGGCCGGCCGCACGCTGGCCTGGCGCCTGCTGCGTGCAGGCTGCCGCGTCAGCCTGTTCGATGCGCGGGCGCGTGACGATCTGGCCACGGCCTCGATGACGGCGGCGGCCATGCTGTCGCCGCTGGCGGAACTGGCGGTGGCGGACGAGGCCGTGTTTGCCCTGGGCCAGCGCTCCATGCAGCTGTGGCCGGAGTGGATTGCCGAGCTGGAGTCGAGTGGCTTGCCGGTGTATTTCCGGCGCGAAGGTACGCTGGTGGTGGCCCATGCGCCCGACCAGAGTTCGCTGGAACATTTCACCCGCCTGCTGATGCACAAGCTGCCTGATGCGTCACGCGCGCAGGTACAGGCGCTTGATGCCGCTGCGCTGGGCCGGGCCGAGCCGGCATTTGCCGGGCGCTTTGGCGGCGGCTTGTTGCTGGAGGGCGAAGGCCAGCTGGCCAATGACCAGTGGATGGCCGCGCTGGCGGTGGAGATCGACAGGCTGGGCGGCACCTGGCTCGAAGGTCAGGCGGTCAACGCCGTGGAAGAGGCGCGCATCGTCTGCGCTGGGCAAACTCATCGTGTGGATATTGCGGTGGACGCACGCGGTGTGGGTGCGAAGGAAGGCTGGCCGCAGCTGCGCGGCGTGCGCGGCGAGGTGCTGACGGTGGAATGCGCCGGCGTGACGTTGCAGCGCCCGGTGCGTCTGATGCATCCGCGCTACCAGCTGTATGTGGCGCCACGGCCCGGCCACCGCTTTGTCGTCGGCGCGACCGAGCTGGAGTCGGAAGACAGCGGGCCGGTGACCTTGCGCTCCACGCTCGAGCTCGCCAGTGCGCTGCACAGCCTGCACCCGGCGTTTGGCGAGGCCAGGGTGCTGCGCCTGGCGGCTGCGCTGCGGCCCGCGCTGGACGACCACCGGCCGGCGATTGCGCTGCGCAACGGTGTCTGGCATATCAATGGCTTGTACCGGCATGGTTATCTGTGTGCRCCCGCGCTGGTGGACGGGCTTGTCCATAAACTCCTGGGTACGGAGAATGAATGACATGACGACGACAACATTGCAGATCTCTTTGAACGGCGAACGCATGGAAACCGATGCGTCAACACTGCAGGCTTTGCTGCAGGCGCGGGGCTACGACTTCAAGAGCGCCTTTGCCTGCGCCATCAACAACGGGTTTGTGCCGCGGCCGCAGTGGCCGGAGCGTGCGCTGCAAGACGGCGACCGCGTCGACGTGGTCACGCCTATCACCGGAGGCTAGAAATGGCACACCCCCGTCGGATGCTCACTGCGTGTAGCACCTTCCCCCCTTGCAGGGGGCGACACCAGCGGCCTGGCGGAGCCAGTTCCGCGGCGTCTGCTGGCATCGCGATACTTTTGCGGAACGCTTGATATGACAACATCTGCGTTACCTTCTATTGCCCACGGCCAGCCCCTGACGGTCGGTGGCAAGACTTTGTCCAGCCGCTTCTTCCTTGGCACTTCGCATTACCCCTCGCCGCAGGTGATGAGCGACGCGGTGCGTGCCAGCGGGTGCGAAGTGCTGACGGTGGGCCTGCGCCGCCTGCAGCCGGAAAGCGGCGGGGGCAACAGCTTCTGGCAGCGCATCCAGGCGCTGGGTTGCCACATCCTGCCCAATACGGCGGGCTGCCACAGCGCCGAGGAAGCGATCACGCTGGCGCAGATGGCGCGCGAGATTTTTGGCACGACCTGGATCAAGCTGGAGGTGATCGGCGACGACTACACCTTGCAGCCCGATACGCACGCCACCCTGCACGCCGCAACGGTGCTGGCCAAAGAGGGCTTCGCCGTCTTTGCCTACACGACGGATGACCTGGTGATAGCCCAGCGCCTGCGCGACGCGGGCTGCGCGGCCGTGATGCCCTGGGCCGCGCCCATCGGCACGGGCCGCGGGCCGTTGAACCCTTATGCGCTGGAAACCATGCGCCGCCGCCTGCCCGATGCGGTGCTGGTGGTGGATGCCGGCATCGGCCGGCCTTCGCATGCCGCGGCGGTGATGGAGCTGGGCTTTGATGCGGTGCTGCTGAACACCGCGGTGGCGCAGGCCGGCGACCCGGTGCGTATGGCGCGGGCGTTTGCCGACGGCGTGGCTGCCGGCCGCGCCGCCTATGAGTCAACCCCCATGCCGGAGCGCGCGGCCGCGCAGGCTTCCACGCCGACGGTCGGCGTACCCTTCTGGCACGCACCCTGACTGGACTTCCGATGAAAACACCCGCCTTTGCCCCATTGACCGGCCCGATTGGTTTTTACCCTGTGGTGCCCGATGCGGCCTGGATCAAACGTCTGCTGGGCTGGGGCGTGCGCACTGTCCAGCTGCGCATCAAGGCGGCGGACCACACGCCGGGGGAAATTGCTGCCGAAGTACAGGCGGCGATTGAAGCAGGGCGCGGCATCAAGGGCGCGCAGGTTTTCATCAACGACCACTGGAAGCTGGCCCTGGATTTCGGCGCCTACGGGGTGCACCTGGGCCAGGAAGACCTGGACACGGCCAACCTGGATGCGCTGCGCACCGGCGGTGTGCGGCTGGGCCTGAGCACCCACACACCGGCTGAACTTGCGCGCGCGCATGCGGTGCAGCCGTCTTATCTGGCCATCGGCCCTGTCTACCCGACGACGCTCAAGGTCATGCCTTATGAGCCGGTGGGGCTGGAGCAGCTGCGCGACTGGGCCCTGCGGGCCTCGCCCTACCCGGTGGTGGCKATAGGCGGCATCTCGCTGGACCGCATCGCCGGCGTGATGGACTGCGGCGTGGGCGGTGTGGCTGTGGTGAGCGCGGTGACGCTGGCCGCCGACCCGCAGGAAGCCGCGCTGCACGGCCTGCGCCTGGCGGCACCGAACCGGGCCTAGATCGGGTTCATGGATGAAAAGGCCCGTTCAGGCAATCTGAACGGGCGCGAGAAGCTATTAATTTGATAGCGCTGGATAGTCTGTGTAGCCCTTTTCGCGGCCGCCGTAGAAGGTGGCCTTGTCGGGGATATTGAGCGGTGCGCCAGCGCGCAGCCGCTCCACCAGGTCCGGGTTGGCTATGTAGGGCTTGCCGAAGGCGACCAGGTCGGCGCCGTTGGCGACAGCTTTTTCAGCCAGGGCCTGGTCGTAGCCGTTGTTGACCATCCATGCGCCCTTGCCGCCGGCCTGACGGTAGGCGGCCTTGAGTGCCTTGTAGTCGAACGGGCGGTCGTCGATTTCGCGCGGGCCGCCGGTGGCGCCTTCGATGATGTGGATGTAGGCGAGATTGAGTGTGGCAAGCTGCTTGACCACGTAGTCAAACAGCGGCTGCGGGTTGCTGTCATGCACGTCGTTGGCGGGTGTGACGGGCGACAGGCGAATGCCGGTTTTGCCGCCGCCTACCGCGTCCGTGACAGCTCGCGTGATTTCCAGCAGCAGGCGGGCGCGGTTTTCGATGCTGCCGCCGTAGTCGTCGGTGCGCTTGTTGCTGCCGTCTTTGAGGAACTGGTCGAGCAGGTAGCCGTTGGCGCCGTGGATCTCGACGCCGTCAAAACCGGCCGTCTCGACGGCGTTACGCGCCGCTGCCGCAMAGGTGTGCACGATGCCAGGGATTTCTGCTGCCGTGAGCGCGCGCGGTTCAGAGGTTTCAACAAAGGTCGGCACGCCGTCCTCGATCAGCACCGTCTTGGTCTTGGCGGTGATGGCCGAAGGCGCGACCGGCTTGCCGCCCTCAGGCTGCAGCTTGGTGTGCGACACACGGCCCACATGCCAGAGCTGCACAACGATCTTGCCCCCCTTGGCATGTACTGCACGGGTCACTTCCTTCCAGGCGTCGAGCTGCTCGCTGCCGTACAGGCCCGGCACGTCGGCATAGCCCTGGCCCTGATGGCTGACGGCCGTGGCCTCGGTGATCAGCAGCCCGGCGCTGGCGCGCTGGCCGTAGTAAATCTGCGCGATGTCAGTCGGGATGGCGTTGGGTGAGCGGTTGCGTGTGAGCGGCGCCATCACGATGCGGTTGGCAAGGGCCAGGTCACCGGCTTTGTTGGAGTCGAATAGGGTGGGCATGAAGAGATCCTGAATGGAGGCTTGAATGAAAACAGGGCCAGTTTGGCCCTGTTTCGATTGGCTTGCCCAACACGGGTTGCTTGAATCGTGCTATTGCAACTACTTGTCCCCGCTTCCGATTCCGCTCGCCCCTTGTGGATGCGCCGAGGAGCGGAGGGCCAGACGGATCAGGGCAAAAACTTGTCTGAGCGAAGCGAGTTGTTTTTGACCCCGGCTGGACCGAGCACCGCAGGTTGCCCGCAGCGAAGCGGAGGGACGCAGGAACCAGGGTCACCTTTTCTTTGCTTACTTTCTTTTGGCGAAGCAAAAGAAAGTGAGTTGCCGCCGGCAACCCCGGCCCCGGAACGCAAACTGCGATCAGCGTCCGGGAGGCGTCACTTATTTCAGCAATCCCTCATGCTTCATCGCCGCCTGAACAGAGGGGCGTGCCGCCACACGCTCACGAAACGCAGCAATGTTCGCAAACCCCGAAATATCCACCCCCACCCGCGGCGCCCAGTTGGTCACAGTGAAGAGGTAGGGGTCGGCCACGCTGAAGGCATCGCCCATCAGGTACTGCTTGCCGGCAAGCTGGCTGTCCACCCACTTGAAGCGCGACAGCAGCTTGTCGATGACGATAGTCTTGTAGTCGGCCGGTGTGGCGGCATTGAACAGCGGGCTGAAGCCCTTGTGCAGTTCGGTGCCGACAAAAGTCAGCCACGACTGCAGCTTGTAGCGCTCCAGCGTGCCGTTGGCGGGTGCGAGTTTCTTCTCCGGCACCTGGTCGGCGATGTACTGCACGATGGCCGGGCCTTCGGCGATGCGCGTGCCGTCGTCCAGCTCCAGCAGCGGGACATAACCCAGCGGGTTGATGGTGTAGTAGTCGGTGCCGTCTTCCAGCTGGTGGGTTTTGGTGGGCGCCAGCACATGCTCGAACTTCAGGCCCGACTCGTGCAGCGTGATGTGGGGTGACAGGGAGCAGGTGCCGGGGGAGTAGTAAAGTTTCATGGTGTCTTGTCCTTTGTGGGGTAGCAAAGTGCGGCGGGAGTGTGGCGGGAATGTCGCACAGCCCCTGATGCTAGCCGGAACGGCGGATTATTGCTGGCCGGCGCGCCACAATAGCCGCATGGCAAAACTTTTCAAATGGCTGGTGTTCCTGGCCCTCGGCTTGATGGTGCTTCTGGCCGTGGTGGCCTACACCTTGCACCGCTGGGTCAGCACGGACGACTTCCGCCAGCGCGTTGAGCGGGAGGCGTCGGCCGCGCTGGGCGTTCCCATGACCCTGGACCGGGTGGCGGTGGACATCTGGCCTTTGCCCGCTGTGGCGCTGAGCGGCATTTCCGTGCAAAGCAAGCCGCCGCTGACGCTGGAGCGCGTGGAAGTGCGGCCCGAGTGGCGCCCGCTGTTGCAGGGGCGCCTGGAAGTGGCCACCCTGCGGGTGCGCCGGGCGGTGTTGCCGCAGCAGGGCATTGATGCGCTGCTCCTGTTGCTGCAAAAGAAGAAGCAGGCCGCGCCCGCCAAGCCGGGTGCGCCGGCATCTGCAGCCAACACGGGCCCGGAAATGAACCGGCTTGACTGGTTGCCGCGCCGCACGGTGCTGGACGACGTCACCTGGGTGAACACCACCGGCGCACGTACCACGGTCAAGGGCGAGGCCAGCCTGGGCGCCGACGGCCTGCCGGAGAACGCTTCGCTCAAATTGACAGAAGGCAACCTTCAGGGCCTGGAAGCAACGCTGCAACGCGTGGAAGCGCAAGCCGGCGAGGCCGGCGGTGCCGCCCAGTGGGATTTGCTTGTGAAGGTGGGCGGCGGCAAGCTGGAAGGCCGCCTGGGCCTGCAGCGCGGTTTTGTGGCGGCCGCAGCAGCAACGGCAGCCGCCAAGCCGGGCGCGAAGGCGCAGCCGGTGGCGCGCTCGGCGGAAGAACTGGTGCTGCAGGGGCAACTGAAAACCAGCGGTGTCGAGGTGTCTGCGCTGACGGCGCCCGCCAAGGCCCTGACCGGCCAGCTTGACGCCACGACCACGCTCAATGCGCGCG
The DNA here is from genome assembly GCF_056406035.1 of Polaromonas sp. P1_E1_2. Lineage (NCBI taxonomy): Bacteria > Pseudomonadati > Pseudomonadota > Betaproteobacteria > Burkholderiales > Comamonadaceae > Polaromonas > Polaromonas sp. P1_E1_2. The sequence continues at coordinate 18,912 of NZ_JBFUAZ010000006.1, forward strand.
CTGCCACCACGGCTGCGCTGGTGGATGCGCTGCAGAGCCACACCACCTTCACGGTGCGCGATGCGGTGGTGAACGGGCTGGACCTGGCCAAGGCGGTCAAAACGGTGGGGCTGAGCCGTGGTGGCCAGACCCGGCTGGATACCTTGGCCGGGCAGGTCAGCACCCTGGGGCGGTCGGCGCAGCTGACCAACCTGGTGGCGAGCTCCGGGGCCTTGAGCGCCACCGGCAATGTGGCGGTCTCGTCCGCCAAGGCCCTGAGCGGGCAGGTCAGTGTGACCCTGGCCGGCGACAGCAAGATCGGCAGTGCCATTGGTGGCGCTGTGGGTGTGCCGCTGGTGGTGGGCGGTACGCTGGACAACCCGGAAGTCACGCTGTCGCGTGCGGCGCTGCTGGGGGCCGCCATCGGCACCGTGCTGTTGCCTGGCGTGGGTACCGGGGCCGGCGCTGGTGTGGGCGAAAAGGTCGGTAAAAGCCTGCGCGGCATCTTTGGCAAATAAGCCGGACGCCTTCCCGGTTGGTGCGTCAATGAGCGCTTACTTGCCCTTAAAGCCTTGGCGGTTCTGAAGTTGCGCTGAGCTGCGCCCTTGTCCTACAGGGCCATGCGGGCGCTGCTGATTCGGAAAATCGCCGCCTGCTTTTAGCATCGGCTTATGGGTCATGGGCTGCGTTGACTCACCTTGACCTCACACTTTGATGCCCATGACGTGCGTAACGCCGTAACGCCTCATCCTGCGCATTCGCGCAAGAGGCTACTTTCTGGAGGCCATCATGCTCAAGTACGCGATTATTTTTGCGCTGATTTCATTGGTTGCCGCTGCCCTCGGTTTCGGTGGTGTGGCAGCAGGTGCTGCCGGTATTGCCAAGATTCTGTTCGGCCTGTTCCTGATCCTCGCGGTTATCTTCATCGTGCTGGCTGCGCTGGGTGTAGGCGCTGCAAAGAAAGCACTGAAGTAGATGGCTGCGAGCACCGACATGCCGGCCGGCACCATGGCCGCGCGGTTCCGGCAGCGGCTGTTCCACCCGTGGCGGCAGCCGGGCAATGAGGCTGCACGCCTGCCTGCGCCTTCTGCCGGTGTGGCGCCCAAACGGCCGCTGGGTTTCCAGGCCAGCATTGCCGAGTTTTTACTGATCAACCGCCTGCGTGCGCGCCGGCCGGCTGCACCGTCTGCCGATGTGCTGGAGCGCGCGGCCCGCATTGTGTTTGTGACCTGCAAAAACTGGTTTGCACCGGCCGAGAACCGGGAAGTCAGCCACCGCACACGTCTCTAACGGCGCGGCCGCCTGACACACATCCCCTGCAAACCCTGCCGCTACTGCACGTCACGCATCCACAAGGTTTCTTTTCACCGGTTCAGGCTTATGCACACCACCCTTATTGATCTGTTGCTGGAATACGAGGTCATTCACCCCGCCCATTTCCTGTTTCACATCGAGGCGGCTTTTCACGAAGGCCACCATGTTGTGGAAGAGCGGCTGACCATCACGCCCAGCATGAAGGTGCGGAACTTTTCGGATGAGCGCAGCGGCAACCGCTTTATCCGCCTGGATGYTCCCAAGGGCGTGCTTTCGGTGAACTACCATGCGCGCGTGGAGCTGCACCCGGCCCCGGTGCCTCTGCACCTGGACGAAACCCCTGTGACGGCGGTGCCGGACGAAGTGCTGCGCTACCTGATGCCCAGCCGCTATTGCGAATCCGACGTCATGAGCCGTGCCGCGCAGCAGCTGTTTGGCCACTTGCCGCCGGGCATTGGCAGGGTGCGTGCCATCGAGGCCTGGATTCACGACTCGATTGGCTACTTGCCGGGCTTTAGCAATTCCACCACGACCGCGCAGGAGGTGTTTGTGCAGCGCGCGGGTGTCTGCCGTGACTTTGCGCACCTGGGCATCACGCTGTGCCGGGCCTTGAATATTCCCGCACGGCTGGTGGTGGGGTATGTGCACTTTGACGAGCCGCCGGAAGATTTCCATGCCGTGTTTGAAGCCTGGCTGGAGGGGCGATGGGTGATTTTTGACCCGACACGCATGGCGCCTATCGACCGCCTGGTGCGTGTGGGCACGGGCCGCGACGCCAAGGACGTGGCCTTTGCCACCATTTTTGGCGGTGTGCAGATGCTGCGCAAGGAACTCTCGATCACCGAGGGAGACATCCTGCCTGGCGTTTCAACGGGGGTGCATTCGCCCGCGCTGACCGTGGTCACGGTTTAGCCCGCAGGTGCCGCCATGACTGCCGCGTTGCGGCGCTTCAGCACAAGCAGCCCGAACAGCGTGGCCGTGATGTACATGCTGAAGGAGTAAATCGCCGCCGGCAGGGCCAGCTGGAAGTTGTTCAGCACGGCCAGCGCAATGAAGATGGCCAGCGTTGCGTTGTGAATGCCGATCTCGTAGCTGATGGCGGTCGAGATGGGTTTGTCCAGGCCCGTGGCCCGCGAGACGTAGTAACCGGCCAGCAGGCTCACCAGGTTGAAAGCCAATACCGCCGGGCCGATCGCGGCGAAGGTGGTGGTGAGTGACTGCCACTCCTTGACGACTGCGCCTATGGCCACCACGGCCAGCACGATGATGCTGAAAATCTTGGTCGGGTTTTCGCTACGCGCGGCCCAGGCGGGTTTGCGTGTGCGCAGCCACATGCCAATGGCCACCGGGACCAGCACGATGACGATCACTTCCACCACCTTGCCGAACTGCAGCGGCACGACCTGGCCTGTCTTGGCGAAGGTGTCGATCGCCCAGTTCGCGATCACCGGCATGGTGACGATGGACAGCAGCGTGTTGATGGCGGTCAGCGAGATGTTCATCGCCACGTTGCCGCCGAAGAGGTGGCTGAACAGGTTGGCCGAGATGCCACCGGGTGAGGCAGCCAGCAGCATCAGCCCCACCGCAAAGAGCGGCGGCACATTCAGCAGCACGATGATCGCGTAGCAGGCGACTGGTAGCACGATGACCTGCAGCACCAGCGCCACCGCCACGGCCTTGGGGTATTTGAGCAGGCGGGTGAAGTCCTCGACCTTCAGGGTCATGCCCAGGCCGAGCATGACCAGCGCGAGCGCCGCGATCAGCAGCTGCGCGACGACAGGTGAGCCGTTCATGACTTGTAGCTTTCGTCGAGTTTGTCGAGCTTGCGTATCAGTGACGGCCAGACAAAAGCACCACCCAGGCCGCCGGTCTGCACGCGCATGGCCTCGGCCACACCTTTGACGATCAACGGGTTGACCTCGGTGAGTTCGCCCCCGGCCTGCGCGTCGAGCTGGATGCGACAGGTGTTCTCGAAGGTGTACATGCTGAGGAAAGCGTCGGCAATCGTTTTGCCGACGACCAGCAGGCCGTGGTTGCGCAGCATCAGGAAATTGGCCTTGCCCAGGTCGGCCTGCAGGCGTGGTTTTTCATCGTCGCGGAAGGCCACGCCTTCATACGCGTGATAGGCGAGGGACGCCAGCACGAAAGTGGACTGCTGGCTGATGGGCAGCACGCCGCACTTTTGCGCGCTCACGGCCACCCCGGCGCGCGTGTGGGTGTGCAGCACGCAGCCGGCATCGGCGCGCGCTTCATGCACAGCGCTGTGAATCACAAAGCCTGCCGGGTTCACCGGGAAGGGCGTATCAATGACCTTGTTGCACTGGCCGTCGACCTTGACCAGGCTGGAGGCCGTGATCTCGTCGAACATCAGGCCGTAGGGGTTGATCAGGAAATGGTGGTTGCCCGCGCCGGAAATGGATTCGGGCAGCTTGGCGCTGATGTGGGTAAAGACCAGATCGCTCCAGCCGTAGAGGGCGACGAGGCGGTAGCAGGCGGCGAGGTCGCAGCGCAGTTGCCATTCTTCAGCGCTGACGACTTCCTTGAGGGAGGGGATATGCATGGGGATGGTCTCCGTGGTGTGTATGAATAAAGGTGCTCTCTCGGCACGAACTGCTCACGATACGTGGGTGCTTGACGGGGAACTGTCAAAAATTTGACAATTGGTCGCATGCCTGTCGTTCCGAAGACACCTTCGCCCCTTTCACCGCTCTCACCGCCATCCTTGCTTGCCCGCATGTCGGCCAACCCGTGGTTTGGCGCGCTGCCGGCGATGGACCGCCAGGCGCTGCTCGCCTCTGCCGAGGTGCTGCGCCTGCGGCCCGGTGAAATGCTGTTTCGCCAGGGCGATGCGCCCGGCGGTTTTTATGGCTTGCTCGGCGGCCTGTTGAAAATCTCCTCGCTGCGTGAGGACGGGCGCGAGGCGATTCTGGTGGTGCTGGAAGCGGGCAACTGGATCGGCGAGATCTCGCTGATGGATGGCGAGCCGCGCACGCACGATGCCACGGCCTTGTCTGCGGTGGAGGTACTGGTGGTGCCGCAGGCGGCTTTTACCTTGCTGATGCAGGGCGCGCCGTTTGCGCGGGCCATTGCCGGCTTGCTGGCGGCGCGCGTGCGTTCGCTCTACGGCATGGTGGAAGACGCCGCCTTGCGTTCGACCCGCGCCCGCGTGGCGCGCCGCCTGCTGCTGCTGGCGCGCGGCGATGCCACGATGGCATTGAAGGCGCGGCCGGTGGTGCGGGTTTCGCAGGAGGCGCTGGCCATGATGCTGGGCATCAGCCGGCAAACGCTGTCGGTCGAACTCAAGGTGATGGTGCAGCGTGGCGCCATCGCGCTCGGTTACCGCTGCATTGAAATTGTTTCGCCTGCGCGGCTGGAGGCGTTGGGCAACGTATCGCGCTAGGGCGGGTTCAATGCCGGCCGGGCCGCGTGTCGTTTTCCAGCCGGGCCAGCCAGACCATCGCGCTTCCCGCGTCGGCGCCACACATCTCGGCAGACGCCATGAGCTGCCCGCACACCGCAGGCCGTTCGGGCTGGCCAAAAATGAGGCAGCGGTTGGCGGTGTCGAGCTGCACGCAGCGCACGCCCGCCGGCTTGCCGTGGGGCATGCCGGGTATGGCGGAGCTGATGGAGGGCGCGATGCAGCAGGCGCCGCAGCCGGGACGGCAGTTCATGGTTGGTGGTCTGCTATGAAAAATATAGCTGCTCGCGCAGATTCCTATTGGGCTGGAGCCGTATTTGGTGCTTAAAAAAGGCCTGTGGGACCGTTTGTGGCGCAAAATCAGTCGGGTTTGATCTTTGCCCGTGCCGCCACTTCTTTCCAGCGCGCCTGCTCGGTCTTGATGAAGGCACCGTACTGCGCCGGTGTGTCGCCGATCGGCTGGGCGGTGTCACCGCGCAGGCGTTCGGTGGCCTGCGGATTGCGCATGGCCTTATTGCAAGCCTCGGCGATGCGGTCGATGTTGGCCTGCGGCATGTTGGCCGGCGCATTAAGGCCGTACCACTGCGTCATTTCAAAACCGGGGTAGCCGCTTTCCGCCACGGTGGGCACGTCGGGCAGTTGGGACAGGCGCTCCTTGGTGCCGGTGGCAATGCAGCGCAGCTTGCCTGACTTGATGTGCGCGAGGATGGCCGGCGCGCCCACGCTTGCCGCTTCGAGCCGCCCGGCCAGCAGGTCGGTCAGCTGCGGGCCGGTGCCGCGGTAGGGCACGTGCAGCACAAAAATGCCGGTCGCCATCTTCAAATATTCAAACGCCAGATGGCCGGCGCTGCCATTGCCGGCTGAGCCGTAATTGAGCTGGCCGGGCTTGGCCTTGGCCAGCGCGATGAATTCTTTCAGGTTGTTGGCGGGCACGCTGGAATTGACGACATACAGGCTGGGCACCTTGGCCAGCAGCGAGATGGGCTTGAAGTCCTTGTTGGTGTCGAAGGGCAGTTTGTCGAAGATGAAGGGGTTGACCGCCATGGTGCCGATGTGGCCCAGGATGATGGTGTGGCCATCGGTAGAGGCAGCGCATTCCTGCATGGCGATGTTGCCGCTGGCGCCGGGCTTGTTTTCCACAAACACCGTCTGGCCCAGGCTCTTGGTGAGTTCGTTGGCCGCTGAGCGTGCGACGATCTCCGAGCTGCCGCCGGGCGCGAAGGGCACCAGCAAGCGTATGGGTTTGCTGGGCCAGCCGGCCTGTGCATGCAGCAGCCCGGGAAAGGCCGAAACCGCTGCCAGTGCGCCGCCGGCCTTGAGGCCGAACTGCAATGCGCCGCGGCGCGTGTTGAGGTGTTTCATTTGATGTGTCTCCATGTTGTTGCCGCCGTCGTTTTCATCGCTGGCGTGTCGGTCCAATATAGGACCGTACATGAGGCGCGGCGCTACGTGATTCCGCTAATGAGGCTAACCCCCATGCGCTAGATGAAGGATGCGTCAAAACGTTCGCGCGCGGCCTTCAGGTTCTGGTGGTTGCGCTCGGCCCAGTTGTCCAGCGGGATCAAGGTTTCGCTGAGGGACTGGCCCAGCGCGCTGAGCTGGTATTCCACATGCGGCGGCACGGTCTGGCGGTCAAAGCGCAGCACCAGGCCATTGCGCACCAGCTCCTTGAGCGTTTGCGTCAGCATCTTTTGCGAGATGCCTTCGATCTTGCGCATCAGCTCGTTGTTGCGCACCGGGCCATCGGCCAGCGCCGGGATCACCAGCAAGGCCCACTTGCTGGCCACCAGCTCCAGCGCTTGCCGCGACGGGCAGGCCTGGCTAAACACATTTGAAGCGTCGGTGGGTGGGTCGCCGGGAATTGTCATGGTTACCAGAAGGTGCGTACTTGCCTATGGGTAATCGTAAACCTAAGCTGGAGGCGCATCAATCCTTAACCCTCTTTAACCCTGTTATTCCAAAGAAAGACTCCCGATGGCCTGGCTCTATTTACTCGCCGCAAGCATTGTCGAAATCGCAATGGCCTTGTTCCTGAAATCTTCCGAAGGCTGGACGCGCCTGTGGCCCAGCGTGCTGGGGGTGGCCGCGGCCGGCGCCAGCATTTTCTTTTTGACGCATGCCGTCAAGACTTTGCCGGTGGGCACGGCCTACGCGATCTGGACGGGGATAGGTTCGGTCGGCGTGACGCTGATCGGCATCCTCTGGATGGGCGAAAGCGCCTCGGCACTGCGTCTGACCTGCGTGGCGCTGGTGGTGGCCGGCATGGTGGGCTTGCGCCTGCTGGACGGCACTGTTTGATCAACCCATCCGTGGAGAAACCCATGACCCATCTGGTTTATATCGAAGCTTCGCCGATGCAGGCCGCGTCCACTTCAACTTCCGTCGCCACCGCCTGGCTGGACGCCTATCGCCAGGCGCATCCCGAGGGCACCGTGGACACGATCAATGTGTGGGACATCGACCTGCCGCCGTTTGACGCCGACATGATCGCCGCCAAGTTTGCCGTGTTGCGTGCGCAGAATGCGACGGCGCCGCAGCAGGCGTTGTGGGCGCGTGCGGTCGCGGTGTCGCAGCGCTTCAATGCGGCAGACCGGTATCTCTTCAGTTTGCCGATGTGGAATTTCGGCATTCCTTACCGGCTCAAGCATTTCATCGACGTGGTGACCTTGCCGGGGCAGAACTGGGCATGGTCAAGGCAAACCGGTTACCAGGCGCTGCTGCCAGGCAAGAGTGCGACGCTGGTGTATTCAAGTGCCGGCGCGTACCCGCTGCGGCCAGGGGAAGATGAATCCGATTTCCAGAAACCGTACATGCGGCGCTGGCTGCGTTTCCTGGACATTGAGGTGACGGCGGAAATAAGCGTTGCGCCGACGCTGGTGCCGCCCGAAGAACTGGCGGCAACCAAGGCCGGTGCGGTGGAGCAGGCACGGGCGCTGGCCGTAAATTAGTGCGTTGGTCACCGGGGTATTTTGGCGATCTCCAGTGTGGTCACGATCCCGTTGGCCAGCGCGTCACCCTGTTGGGGTTTTGCGCATAGTTCCTTGCGCAGCTTCGGGTCTTCGCTTCCCTGGCACAGCATCACGCCGTCGGGGCCGATGCCAGGCACCTGGGGGTGGTAGAAATAGGCGAAGCCGTTGTGGTTGGGCAGGCTGACCCACTGCTCTACCAGCTGGGGGTTGGCTTTGCCGTCGCTGTATTTCATGATCCAGGCTTTCAGTGCCGGCATGCGCGCCTGTTGCAGGCTGCCGTCCTGCGTGTAGTTGCCATGGAAACCCACGACCGTTCTTTCGAGAGGCTGGTCGTCGGAGTAGGCGCGTGTTGTGCCGCCCAGAAACATGCGCGAACACGAAGAACGGCAATAGCCTGAAAGCAAGGTCATCAGGCCTTTTTCACGGATGTATTCGCCAGTCGCATACCCGGACCGGGCGTCCCCGCCCGAGGAGTTTTTGAGCACCACCGTTGTGATGCCCGGGTGCTCCTCTATCGCGGCCTGCAAAATCCGTTGTTCATTGCCGGTCACCTTGCCTGACAGAAAAACAAAAGGCTCCCTGATCTCCACGTCCATGGCGTAAGCGCACGACGCGAGGCAAAAGGCCGCCAGGCCCGACAGCCAGTGGCCTGGACGCGCTGTCATGCAGTGAGGCGTTGGGAAGCAAACAGCACCTGGTCGATCACCGCCTGCACATTTTTGAGGTGCGATTCATCGAGCAGGTTGCCCTCGGTGTCGAAGGCGCTGCCGGCGCGGCCCAGGGCAAAAGCCTTGGGCGCAACCCAGCATTGCGCGTTGAGCAGCAGCGGCACCAGATGGCTTTGCGAACGCAGGCCGCCCAGCGCACCGGGTGAGGCGCTGAGCACGCCCACCACCTTGCCGGTGAAAGACTTGAAGCCTTCCTGCCAGGCCGGGTCGCTCTTGACGGGGCTGGACACCCAGTCGATGGTGTTCTTGAGCAGCGCGGTGTAGCTGCCGTTGTATTCGGGCGAGCAGATGATCCAGGCCGGGTGTTCAAACATGAGCTGCTTGAGTTTCATCACGTCGGGCGGCGTGCCCTTGGCTTCGAGGTCGGCGTTGTACATGGGGATGTCGAAGTCGGCCAGCTCGATGTGGGTGACTTCGGCGCCGCTGGCGCGCGCCAGTGTGGCGGTCACCTGGGCGAGTTTGCGGTTGAAGGAGTTTTGGCGGATGCTGCCAGCAAAGACGAGTAGTTTCATGCCCGCTATTGTGGCCGCTGGCGGCCGGCTTTTGGCGTGACTGCCGCGCACAACAGCCGTCTTGCACGGACTTTGACGCCCCAGCCTAATAAGGACGGGCACAAGCAGCTATTGAATTGATAGCAAATCCCCGAAGCCACGCAAGGCCATGCCCCCGGACAGGCCGCACAAATCGGGCCTCGCCTGATAAAATCATGCCTTCGTCCTGTGGGGACCGATGGGCCGGGGCACCTGCACGGCGCATGTGTGTGCTGCCGCGCCGCCGTGCGGCTGCGGCAAGCCTGGCCACCATCGACACCGGACCGCTCCATGGCAT
>NZ_JBFUAZ010000007.1:0-23770 GCF_056406035.1 Polaromonas sp. P1_E1_2
AACCCAGGCTGACTGCGGCAATCCCCGCCAGCGCGCCGCTCAGCACGGGCAAAAATCCGAGCAAAAGGGCGCTGACAGAACGGTAAACCAGCAGTAACAGCGTCGCGATCAGCACCACGCTGATCAGCGAGAGGTGGCTCACCTGGCTTTGAATGGTTTCGCGGGACGTGACCGAAAATACGCCAGGGCCTGTCATGACGAAGCTGGCACCAGCTGAGGAACCGCCCGCCGCATCGAAGGCCTGGCGAATCGCGGCCATGGCACGTTGCTGGGCATCGGTGTCAGAGCCTGCTGCGTGGGTCTGCAGCAGCATCAGTGCCCGCTTGCCGTCACGGGAAGTCCAGGCGCCATGGGCCTGTTGCGGCTGGCTTCCGCCGTTGAGCTGGCCCAGCAACTGCACCATTTCGCCGGTAGGGTCGCGGGGCAGCAGGGCCTTGACCATCAGTCCTGCGGGCGAAGCGAGCAATTCGATGCTGTCAGTGAGGGCCGTGTGCAACCCATCCGCGCTGAATCGTTCCGGCGTCACTGAAGGGCTCAGCAGATAGCGATGGTTGAGCAGGAAATTGCGGTCCCGCTCGCTATTGACGGGTTCGCCATTCGCCACGCTGGCAAAAGCGGAATCGGTGCGCAGCTGCTGCGCCATTTTTTTGGAAAGCGCTGCACGTTGAGGGGCGTCGGAGCCTTCTATGCCTACCAGGACAAGGCGCGAGGCCAGGCCCTCGGTCAGCTGGTCCATCAGCAGTTGTTGCTCGGGTGTGGGAGTACGCGGCAAAAACGCCGACAGGTCGGTCGTGAACTGTGTGCGGCTGATGACAATGCCGCAACCGATCAGGAATGCCAGCCATACCGCAATGGCTGCCATGCGGCCGCGTGCGCCGTTCATCACGGGGCGGCCACTTGCTCGATGGTCATGGTGGAGCTGTCGCCATCGGCCTGGGCGATGTCGATGTTGCGCAACTGGTCACGCACACCCGTAATGCGGATGCGTTGGATCACCGCCTGCATTTTGGGATCGACGGGCTGCAATTGCAGGGTCCAGCGTTCGGCCGTGCCTTCGAGGCTGAGCCGGTAGTTGCGCTCTAGGGCGCTGCGGTCGCCCGCCAGGGTGCCGCGAATGCTGTCAATGAATGCGGCCAGCTCGGGGTACGCCTGGAGCCGTAACTGGTATTTTTGCTTCCCGCGTTCAATCACCAGTTCTCCGCCGTTCACCACCATGGATTCAGGCTTCGGTTTGAGCGTCCGCTTTTCCAGCCGGTCTGGCGCGGTATAGAGCAGTTCCCCGGACGATTCCACCGGTTTGTCGAGCAACGCAATGCTCTTTTTTTCGACGAAGGTGGCGCGGCCCGACTTGGTTTGCGCCAGCGAATCCATCAGTTGCTGAAGGTCCCAGGCGGCCAGCGCTGCCGGGCTCAATGCGGCCAACACCAGACCCACCACAACTGCGGCCAGCGCGAAGACGGGCCGTGACGGCTGTTGCGTGACGTGCGATGAGGCGGGGGTGGATGTTTGCTGAATAAGGTGTGTCATATGCTCAGGTGTTTTGTTCGGGCTGGCCGGACTGCCGCGGCGCAGGTCGCCAGAAATCAAAAAAATTGAACCAGTTGTAAGGCGCGCTGCGGCAGTATTGCGCCATCAGTGCAGCATAGCGCGTCATGGCGGATTGCACCGCCGCTGTGCGGCCGCGCGAAGGTAGCGTCGAGAAATCCGCCAGAGGTTCGAAATGAATGTCATAACGATTGCCGCCGCGGTACAGCCCCGTCATGAACAACACGGGGCGTTTCAGGATGGCGGCCATGCGAAAAGGACCCAGCGGCAGCTCGGCGGCGTCTCCGAGGAATTCGATGGAATAGGTGTCGTCCTTGCCCAGCGACCGATCACCCAGCATGCCGACGACGGCACCCTCATCCAGCAGTTCGTGCACCCTGATCATGGAATCGATATGTCCCAATGCCACGACGTCCAGCTGCGCTTTGGGATTGATGGCGCCCATCGCCGCGTTGATTTTCCGCGCGTTTTCCTCGTACATCACCATGGCAATGCGCAGGCCCGGTTGCTGGCGCCCGATGGCCCGCAGAACTTCAAAACTGCCCAGATGGGCGCCGATGAGGAACACGCCTCTTCCGTCAGCCACCACCTTGTCGATCAGTTGCTGGTTGTGCACCCGGATATCAAACAGCTCGAAGCGGTCATTCAGCAGGTAAACACGGTCGTGAATGGCAGAAGCAAAACTCAGGAAATGCCGGAACAGATGACGCCAGCCGACCGCAGCGGGCGACGGCAGGTCGAACACGCGCCGCAAGTAGTTTCGCGACGTCCGGCGCGCCGCCGGCGCGAAAATAAGGAAATAGGCTGCAATCCCGTAAAGGACGATGCGGCTGGCGCTACGGCCCAGGTTCAGCGAGATCCAGGTCATGACACGCAGCATGAAGCCGTTGCTGCGTTCCGGGAGCTGCTGCCATTCGGCGCCGGATGTCGCATTGGCTCCGCGTGGCGTGTTCATGGCTGCGGCGATAGCAGCAAGGTTCCGGTGGCAACTTTTCGGTCGCCGCTGGAAATGTCAAAGCGCGTGCTGCCGGAGGCGGTGGTGCTGCAGGAGATGGTCAGCGTCTCACCGGGCCCCACCGTGCTGAGGAATTTCGCCGAGCTGATCTGGCAGACCTCCGGGGCATGGCCGGTACGTGCGTGTTGTACCGCGTGTATGGCGGCGTCGAGCAACACCACACCGGGAACAATGGGTGTACCGGGGAAATGCCCGGCAAGCGCCGGATGGTCAGGGGCGATGGAAAACCGGGTTTCGCCCGGAACGGGAGATTTCTTTTGAAGATGGTCGCGCGCCAGGGTAACCAGCGTATCGCGCGGCAATTTCCCGGTGCTGTTGCGTGGCAGGCTGTCGAGCAGCACGAGGGGCCGCGGGATGAAGATGGCGTCAATCCGCTCCCTCAGTGCCGCCAAAAGGGCCGGCGCCGTCAGGCCCGGCGCCACAACGAAAGCCATCAACCGTACCACGGTGTCGCCGGAACCCTCGTCCGGCATGAAGAAGGCGCCGTCCATCACGCCCGGTATGGCGTGGAGCTGATGGTTCAGGTAGCCCAGCGAGCTTCGCTTGCCCGCGATATTGATCAGGTCGGCAGTCCGGCCGTGCAAAAGAAATTGTGTGTCCGACACCGACTCCAGTTCATCGGCCAGCGGGGTGGGTTGGTCGACATGGCCGCCTGAGGCCCAGGTCTGGCCTTGCTTGATGCTCAGCGTGACGTCTGGAAAGAGTGTCCACGGCAGGGCCTCGGTCATGCGCCGCGTGGCGATTTGTCCCGTTTCGGTGGAGCCGTAGATTTCCAGCAGAGGAACCTGCAGCCGGGCTTCGGTGGCCAATGCCAGCTGGGGTGGCAGGGGTGCCGTGGCGGACAGCACGAGGTCAACCTGCGGAATGTCCAGGCCTGAAGCCAGCAGCGCTTTCAAATGCACGGGCGTGGTCACCAGCATGCGGGGGCGCTCCGCTTGCGCCAGTGCGGCGCAGATATCGGCCGGATAAAACGGATGGGCAGCCACCAGAATGGCGCCACTTTGCAGCGGCAGCAACACGGTGGACTCGAAGCCGAACATGTGCTGCGGAGGCACTGTCGCCACGATGCTGTGCTTGCGGCCATCCAGCAAGCCGAGCCGGTCGGCTTCAGCCCGCGCGCTGCGGACCAGCCCGCCCCAGCTTTTCCGGTGCGCCACCGGCGTGCCGGTCGAGCCGGAGGTGAACATGATGGTGGCAATGCGCGATGCGGGAATTTGCGGAATATCGCACTGCATGCCAGTTGCGGTGCCTGGCGGACGTGGCGTCATCGCATCCGTCCAGCTCAGTAACGGCAGGGCCAGGGACTGTGGCTGGTCCGCGAGGCAAAACACGTCTGGTGCAAAGCTGCGGACCTGTTTCACCATTTCCGGCGTCAGCGTGGGTGGCAGCAGGCTGACCTTGTCTGCCAGCAGGGCGGCCGCCATACCCACGGCAAATCGGTAGCGGTCTGCGCAGACATTGAGAACATGCTTGCCTGAGGGCAGGGCCGCCGCAAGCTGCCTGACATCGGCCAGAAAATGTTCAACGGTAACGGCCTGGCCATGGCTGCAAGCCACAACGTCTTCAGCCCGGGTGTGCGAGATCAGCGGAAACGTCGTCATGGCCGGCGCGCGCGGCTTTCTGCGGAAGCCTGCCGGTAGGCGCGAATGGCCTCCAGCGGACCGGCACGATCTGCTGCCGGCAATGCGTAGCAGCGAACGGCATATTCCGCTGCAAACATCAGTGCGAGCAGGGGAATGCCCAGAAGATTGGCAAAAGTGGACCACACAGCAATGGGCGCCAGCCAGAACAGCAGCAATGAAAAGCCCGCAATGATTCCGAAATACAAGGCCCACGCCAAGGTGGCCGACCGCGTGTACGAAACAAGCGCAGGCGAAAGCTCGCCATGCACGATGCGGGCAAACTGCGCAATCATCGGTGTGCGTCCTTGCACGAGTGTGCGGCCGAAAGTTCCGCATAGCAGGGCATATGTGCCCGCATGCTGAAGCAGGAAAACCCAGTTGTAATGGGTGATCAGCCATTCCCTGAACAGATAAAACCCGAGGCAGGCTACACCACAAAGGGCCAGCATGACAGGGCGCTGCGGTGAACGCCAGGCCAGGACAACGGCCAGCACCAGCAGCGGAAGCACGGCGACCAGCGCCTCAAGCAAGCCCGGCGCCGTCGATGCCGCGGCCAGATGGGAAAGCACAGCGTAGCCGATTCCCAAAGCCGCGATGCCGCCCCAGCGACAGGCTTGGGTAAACCGTGTCGCCAGCACAGCTGTCACTGGGTTCGCCAGGCGGCAATATGGTCGCCCAGGCTTCGCAGCGAATGAAAGATGGCGTGGTTGTCTTCGTGGTCCGCCCTGAGCTGCAGGCCATAGTGCTTGGAGACAACCAGCGCAATTTCCAGGATGTCGATGGAATCCAGCCCCAAGCCGTCGCCGTAGAGCGGTTCGTCGGGTTGTACATCGTCGGCGCTCACCTCAAGGTTGAGGGCGCTCACCACCAGTTCCGCGACCTCGCGCAGCAAGGCTGCATCAGCCGATGTGGAAGAGGTTTTTACGGTGGATTCAGGCATAGTTTTATTACTAGTTATTACCAGGTGCGAAAACAGTTCGGTCGGGGCCGCTGCATGCATGCGACTCCCTGCGCAGTGCGGAAATTTTAGCTGAGGCTATACGGCTCAAGCCTTCATCGCGGCCTTTGCCTACAACGGCTGGTGCTAGAAGGGTGCGTCCGGTGTGGTATCGGGGCGTGCCGCGGGGGCCTTGATCTTTTTGGCGGTCAGCTTTGGTTTGTCTGCGGGCTGGGCGGTGGTGTCGGCGGTCTCGGTGCTCACAGTGTCTTCCTGCAGGGTCTGACGTACCGTGGCTTTGTCGCCGGCGCCGGCAAATTTGCTGTATTTACCCAAAGTGGCCACCATCTGCCCGTAAATGCGCGGATTGCCGGCCACACATTCGCCGTGGTCGATGAAGTCAGCCTCGCCGGTAAAGTTGCCGATCAGGCCGCCGGCCTCGGTGACCAGCAGCGAGCCGGCCGCCACGTCCCAGGGCTTGAGGCCGGTTTCAAAAAAGCCGTCGCTGAAGCCAGCTGCCACGTAGGCCAGGTCCAGCGCCGCAGCGCCCGGGCGGCGCACGCCGGCGCACTGGCTCATGACTTCACCGAGCATGTTGAGATAGCTTTTGAGCTTGTCACCGGGGCGGTAGGGGAAACCGGTCGAGATCAGGCATTCCTGCAGCCGGGTGCGCTTGGCTACACGGATGCGGCGGTCGTTCATGTAGGCGCCGCGGCCTTTGGTGGCGCAAAAAATGTCGTTGCGGGTGGGGTCATACACCACGGCCTGCTCGACCTTGCCCTTGACGGCCAGCGCGATGCTGACGCAATAGACGGGAAAGCCGTGGATGAAGTTGGTGGTGCCGTCCAGCGGGTCGATGATCCAGACGAAGTCGGAGTCTTTGGCGCCATGCTCGCTGCCGGATTCTTCGGCCAGGATGCCGTGGCCGGGGTAGGCGGTCAGCAGGGTTTCGATGATCGCCGCTTCAGCGGCCTGGTCGATTTCGGTGACAAAGTCGTTGGTCTGCTTGACCGAAATGCGAACCGATTCGACGTCAAGCGCCGCACGGTTGATGATGGCGCCTGCAGCGCGCGCGGCCTTGATGGCCACGTTGAGCATGGGGTGGAGATTGCTGGACATAACTTGTAGGGAAGAGCGGAACGAACCGGCGCCGGCGATGCGGGCGGCGGGCAATGCCGGTATTTTCCCATAAACGCGATACGACCCTTTCCAGTCCCCTTTCAACCCCTCCTCAAGGGCGATATCGCGTCCCAATCGTCCAGAAACCTGTTCTAGGCGCCTTCCGCGATCAGGAAATCTGCGTCTGCATGTTGCTGGCGTATCGCCCGGGCCGCCTGGTATTCAGGGCTGGCATAACAGGCCCTGGCGGTCACCATGTCGGCAAACTCCACGACGACGTTGCGCTCGCGCGAGCTGCCCTCCATGCATTCGTACGCGCCGCCGCGCACCAGAAAGCGCGCCCCGAACTTCTCGAAGGCCGGCCGCGCCGCCGTGAGGTAACGAGGATATTCCTCGATATTGCGCACCGAGACGCGCACGATCCAGTAAGCCTTTGCCATTCTTGTTCCTTGGGTGGTGTGAAGTGATGAAGGCTGGACGATACGCGTGACAATTCATTCTGAAAAATGAATAATAAAGATAATTAATATCTTTTCAAGAGATCATGGAGCTGAGCGACCTGGTTATTTTTCGTGCCGTGGTGGAGGCGGGCGGTGTGACACGTGCCGCCGAGCGCCTGCACCGCGTGCAATCCAACATCACGACGCGTATCCGTCAGCTGGAGGAAAAGCTCGGCGTGCCGCTTTTTATCCGTGAGGGCAAGCGGCTGCACCTGTCGCCAGCCGGGCAGGTGTTGCTGGACTATGCCGGGCGCCTGATCAGCCTGGCTGACGAAGCACGCGATGCGGTGCAGGGCGGGCAGCCGCGCGGCGCATTTGTGCTTGGCGCCATGGAAAGCACTTCGGCTGTGCGGTTGCCGGCCCCTCTGAGCGATTTTGYGCGTCTCTATCCGAAGGTCAGGCTTGCGCTTAAAACCGGCAACCCGCAGCAACTGGCCGCAGCTGTGCTGGCGGGAGAGATGGACGCGGCGCTGGTCACTGGGGCTATTGCGGAGGGTCCCTTTGAACGAGAGGCGATTTACACCGAGGAACTGGTTATTGTTGCGAGTGCCGGGCACCCGCCCATTACGGCAATCCACAGTGAGCCTCCGCGTGCCATGGTGGCTTTCGAAAAGGGCTGCCCGCATCGCGCGCGGCTGGAAGCCTGGTACTTGCTGAAAAACAGCATGCCGGTGCAGACGATTGAAATCACGTCCTACCATGCCATGCTGGGCTGCGTGGTGGTGGGCATGGGCATTTCGCTGGTGCCGCGCAGCGTGCTGGCAACCTTTCCGGAGCGGGGCCGGCTCAGCATCCACGCATTGCCGCCGGGCAGCGACTGCGCCCAGACTGACCTGATCTGGCGCAAAGGGGCGAAGTCGCCGAAGGTGGAGGCATTGCTCCGCGTCCTGAAGCCGCCGGCATAGGACAATCCAGCTCCATGCACACGCGATTCATCCTGATCAATACCAGCCATGCCGGCAATGTGGGGGCCACGGCCCGTGCCATGAAAACCATGGGCTTTGACGACCTGGTGCTGGTGGCGCCGCGCTGGGCCAATGTGCTCAACCGCGAAGAAACCATCCAGCGGGCCAGCGGGGCGCTCGACGTTCTCAAAAACGCCCGCATTGTGGCCACCCTGGACGAAGCCGTGGACGGCATGGCGCACCTGTGCGCCACCGCCATGACGCCACGCGACTTCGGCCCGCCCACGCGGGCGCCGCGCCAGCACTTTGCGCAGCTGCTGGGCCTGGCAGGTCTGCTATCAAAAGAGGAGCTGCTTGCGCTTGCCCCTATTGAGCAGAAGCCCGATTCCGTTGCTTTTTTGTTTGGTTCCGAGCGTTTTGGCATGCAAAACGAGGACGTTTACCGCTGCCATGTGGCGCTGAGCATTCCGACCGACCCGAAGTTCGGCTCGCTCAATCTGGGCGCGGCGGTGCAGCTGATTGCCTATGACTGGCGCCAGGCGCTGGGCGGTTTCAGCGTGCAGCCCGCCACGGCGGAGCCGACGCTGGCCGACGCGGCCGCAGTGGCGGGCATGCTCAGGCACTGKGAAGAGGCCTTGACCGGCATCGGCTTCCTGGATCCGGCCTCGCCCAAAAAACTGATGCCGCGGCTTAATCAGTTGTTCAACCGTGCGCAGCTCAGCCCCGAAGAGATCCACATTCTGCGCGGCGTGGCCAAAGCCATGCTGCAGAAGGCCTCCGAAGCCAGGGGCAAAAGCGTGGTCCCAGCAAGCAGTTCACAGCCTCAGTAGACTTCGCCTATGTTTTCCCGACTTCGCTCCGACATCCAGTGCATTCTTGACCGCGACCCTGCCGCGCGTACGGCCTGGGAAGCACTGACCTGCTACCCCGGCGTGCATGCGCAGGTGTTGCACCGCCGGGCGCACTGGTGCTGGAACCACGGTTTCAAGTGGCTGGGCCGTTTCATTTCACATTTTTCACGCTGGGTGACTGGCATTGAAATCCACCCTGGCGCCAAAATTGGTGAACGCGTGTTTTTCGACCATGCCATGGGGGTTGTCATCGGCGAAACCGCTGAAATCGGCGACGGCTGCACGATCTACCAGGGCRTGACTTTGGGCGGCACCTCGCTGTACAAAGGCACCAAACGCCACCCGACCCTGGGCCGCGATGTGGTGGTAAGTGCGGGGGCCAAGGTGCTTGGCGGTTTCCTGGTGGGTGACGGCGCGAAGATTGGCAGCAACGCAGTGGTGATCAAGCCGGTTCCGGCAGGCGCCACGGCGGTGGGCATCCCGGCGCGCATCATTCCCTCCAAAACCGGGGAAAGCGCCGACGTCACCATTACCCAGTTTTCGGCTTATGGCATCACGCAAGAGGATGACCCGCTGTCGCAAGCCATGCGCGGGCTGATCGACAGCGCCGCCGGCCAGGAGCACCAGATCGCCCTGCTGTGGCAAGCAATTGAGAAACTCTCCGGACCGCAGACGGCCATGAGCAAGGATTGCGTGCCGCAGGACGCCGCGCTTACGGAAACCTTTGAGGCCGACAAGCTCAATCAGCTGGTCGGTAAATAGGGCAGTGAGACAGGCAGGCGAATAAGACGGGCAAAAAAAAGGAAGGGCGAGCCCTTCCTTTTTTGTTTTCGCCGGTGGGCTTCAGTTGATCAGGCGAAGCGCGAACGGCACGCGGAAGGCCTTGCCATTGGAGGCGCCCAGCGCGCCCATGACGCAGAACACCAGGTGGCAGATGCCCAGCGCCGCGAACACCAGAAAGCCGATCAGCACAAAGGTCAGGATCATTGCCGCCACATAGCCGATGGTCGCGGTGATCGACCAGTTGAGCGCTTCCTTGGACTGGTCCAGGATATAGGCGTCGTCCTTTTTCACCAGGTAAACGATCAGACCAGGAATGAAACCCAGAAACAGGGTTCCGATCCAGATCAGCACGGCGGTGTTTTTCGATTCCTTGCTCGGCGTTTCAATCAGGTCGTCCATCTCAGCTCCTCGTGTTGTAAAGCCCGAATACTACGTGAGAAAGGGGCCAGGCCCAAACTGGCGAGCGGCAAGGTTTCAGCGCGGCGGGCGTATGGCGCTTTTGGGCCTGAACGCCTGGCACACCGCTTCATCGGTTTCCAGGTAAGGGCCGCCGATCAGGTCGATGCAATAAGGCACGGCGGCGAAGATGCCCGCCACAGCCTGGGAACCGTCGGCGTTTTTCAGACCTTCCAGGGTTTCCGCAATCGATTTGGGCTGGCCCGGCAGGTTCATGATCAGGCATTTGTCGCGTATGACGGCGCACTGGCGCGACAGGATGGCCGTCGGGACAAACTTCAGGCTGATCTGCCGCATCTGCTCGCCAAAACCCGGCATTTCCTTGTGGGCAACAGCCAGCGTGGCTTCAGGCGTCACGTCGCGCAGCGCGGGGCCAGTGCCGCCGGTCGTCAGCACGAGCGAGCAGCCGGTGTCGACCAACTCAATCAATGCGGCGCTGATACCCGCCTGCTCGTCGGGGATCAGGCGCTCTTCAAAGGTGATGGGGTTGCGCAGGGCGCGGGTGAGCCAGTCCTTGAGTGCCGGCAGGCCCTTGTCGACATAGACGCCGGCGGATGCACGGTCGCTGACCGAGACAATGCCGATCTTTACCGCGTCAAAGGAGGCGCTCACGCTTCAGGCTCCTCGCCATCTTCAGGACCTCGTGCCATGCCTTGCCTGACCAGCTGGAAAATCTCGCGGTAGGACTTGCCGTGCCGCGGCGCTTCGCCGGGTTTTTCGGGCTTGGCGTCCTTGCGGGCCTGGCGGATCAGCGCGCGCAGTTGCTGGGAGTCGGTGCCGGGGTGTTCTTCGAGCCAGGCACCCAGCGCGGCGTCATCGGCGATCAGCTTGTCGCGCCATTGCTCGGCCAGGTGCAGGGCCAGCGTCAGGTCGGCCGATCCGTTGAGCTGCTCGTTGATGGCTTCGCGGATGGGGTCAGGGTCCAGCGGGCGCATCAGCTTGCCGATGAACTGCATCTGGCGGCGCCTGCCCTCGAAGTTGGTGATTTTTTTGGCATCGGCGATCGCGTCGCGCAGCTTGTCGGGCAGGTCCAGGCGCGCCATCAAATCGGCGCGCAGGGTCAGCAGCGCTTCACCGAGCGCCTGTTTTTCGTCGGCCTCGGCCTTGAGCTGGGTTTTGCTGGGCGGGCCGACTTCTTCAAGCGCGATTTCCTCGGGTTTGACGAAGCGGCCGTTGGACCAGTAGCCCTTGATGGCCTTGGGAGTCTTGTTGTTCATAGCAGTCAGTATCATAGCTACCCATATGACCCAAAAAGCTTCTTCTCGCGCCAGCGGCGCAACACGCAGTGCTTCCCGCCTCGTCCCGGTCCCCAAGGGCCAGTCAGGCCAGCCCGAATCCGGTTTCAGCTACCACCGTGATTTTTTCGAGGAACTCGTCGACAGCGCCCTTGGCCATGCCAAAAAACTGGGGGCCACCGATGCCGCCGCGGAAGCCTCCGAAGGCTGCGGGCTCTCAGTCAGCGTGCGCAAGGGCGAGCTTGAAAACGTCGAACGCAACCGCGACAAGTCGTTGGGCATCACCGTCTACATCGGAAAAAAACGCGGCAATGCCGCCACCAGCGACTTCTCCAAAGCAGCGATCGAGCAGACTGTGAAAGCAGCCTACGATATTGCGCGGTTCACGGCGGAAGACGAGACCTCCGGCCTGCCCGATGACCGCGACATTGCGCGCGTGCATCCGGCGCTCGACCTTTTTCACCCCTGGTCCATCAATTCGGAAGAAGCCGCCCAGCTCGCCCTGCAGTGCGAAGCCGCGGCCCTGAGCACCAGCCGCCTGATCACCAACAGCGAAGGCGCYGGTGTATCGGCGCAGCAAAGCCATTTTTTCAGTGCGCATACCAAGGGCTTTCGCGGCGGTTACGCCAGTTCGCGCCACAGCATCTCGGTGGCGCCGATTGCGGGCAGGGGCGACCAGATGCAGCGCGATGCCTGGTACAGCTCCATGCGCGACGCCGGTGAATTGGCGGCTCCCGAAGCGGTAGGCCGCTATGCCGCTGAGCGTGCACTGGCACGGCTCAAGAGCCGCAAGATCCCGACCACGCAATGCCCGGTGCTGTTCGAGTCGCCGCTGGCAGCGGGCCTGCTGGGCGGCTTTGTGCAGGCCGTGAGCGGCGGCGCGCTCTACCGCAAAAGCACCTTCCTGGCCGACAGCCTGGGCAAGCTTGCCTTCCCCAAACACATCGACATCGCCGAAGACCCGCACCTGCGCAAAGGCAAAGGCAGCGCACCCTTTGACGAAGAGGGCGTCAAGACCAGGGCACGCCAGGTGGTGGAGGCTGGCCGCGTCGAAGGTTATTTTCTGAGCACCTACTCAGCCCGCAAGCTGGGCATGCGCACCACCGGCAACGCCGGCGGCTCGCACAACCTGATCATGACCAGCCGCAACACCCGCAAGGGCGACGACCTGGACGCCATGCTGCGCAAGCTGGGCCGCGGCCTTTTTGTGACCGAGCTGATGGGGCAGGGCGTGAACTACGTGACGGGCGACTACTCGCGCGGGGCTTCGGGCTTCTGGGTCGAGAATGGCCGCATCGCCTTTCCGGTCGAAGAAATCACGATTGCCGGCAACCTCAAGGACATGCTCATGGGCATCGACGCCGTGGGCGCGGATGCCTACAACTACGGTGCCAAAACGGTGGGCTCGATTCTCGTCAACCGGATGAAGGTCGCGGGGAGCTGAAGCCCCCACGGTCGCTCACTTCGTGTAGCTCCCGAGGCCTTGCAGGCCGCGGCTCGCGAGACGCTTCGCCTCTGTCGCCTGTCCAAAGCTGCTCAAGCAGCTTTGGAGCCGCAGGCTCCAGCCCCTCGGGGGCCGCTGCGCCTGCGGCCCGGCAAAGCCGGTTCCGCGGCTTGAACTGGCTTAAGGCGGGTACATGTAGCCGCCCACCTCTGTATTCAGCCGGCTAGCGCTGCCTTCACTGCGGCAGACACCTGGCCCATGTCGGCCTTGCCGGCGAGCTTGGCCTTAACGGCACCCATGACCTTGCCCATATCGCCGGGGCCGGTGGCGCCCAGTTCGGCGACGATGGCTTTCACAGCGGCGGCGACTTCGTCGGCGCTCAGGCGCGCGGGCAGGTAGGCCTGCAGCACGACCAGCTCGGCTGCCTCCTTGTCGGCCAGGTCCTTGCGCTCGGCCTTCTGGAAAGCTTCGAGCGAGTCCTTGCGCTGCTTGATCAGCTTGTCGACGATGGCGACCACGGCTGCGTCGTCCAGCACCACGCGTTCATCCACCTCTTTTTGCTTGAGGGCGGCCAACAGCAGGCGGATGGTGCCCAGGCGCTCGCTGTCCTTGGCGCGCATGGCGGTCTTCATGTCTTCGGTGATCTGGTCTTTGAGTGCTGACATTGATGATGCTCCTGAAGCGAATAGGGTGGGGTGGCGCATTGCGCCAAAAACACAAAAGCCCGCAGAGCGTCCTCGTGCGGGCTTTTTGTTGCCGTGAGGCGGTACTAAAGATTAGTACAGCTTTTTCGGCAATTGCATCGAGCGGATACGCTTGTAGTTGCGCTTGACGGCGGCTGCCTTCTTGCGCTTGCGCTCTGCCGTTGGTTTTTCGTAAAACTCGCGGGCGCGCAGGTCGGTCAGCAGGCCGAGTTTTTCAATGGTGCGCTTGAAACGGCGCAGAGCCACGTCGAAGGGCTCATTGTCTTTTACACGGATGGTGGTCATTGTTCAGTTGATCCAAAAGGTGCGCCTTAATTGATCTGATCAGGATCAGGCCAGGCGCGGGTTTGCTAGCAAAGCCTGAGATTATAGCACCCCCACGGTCGTTCACTTCGTGTAACTCCCTGCCCCCCGAGGGGGCCGCCCGCCTGTGGCCCGGCAAAGCCGGTTCCACGGCTCATGCTGGTAGGGGAGGGGTCCGGGCCCTCGCTTCGCTGGGGCCCTTTATTTTCCGGTGTTTCCGTTGGAAATTGGGGATTTTGTTTGGCTCAGTCGGCCGCTCTTGCGGCCAAGGCCTGCGCGCAGGCGTAGGCGCTGGCCCAGGCCCACTGAAAGTTGTAACCGCCCAGCCAGCCGGTGACGTCGACGACTTCTCCGATGAAATAGAGGCCTGGCTGCTTCGATTCCAGGGTCTGGGAGGATAAATCGCGGGTGTCTACGCCGCCAATGGTGACTTCGGCCTTTTTGTAGCCTTCGGAGCCGTTGGGGGTGAGTTCCCAGTCGGCCAGGCGTTGCGCAAGGGCCAGCAAGGCCTTGTCGGTGGCTTCGCTGATGGGGCGCTGCAGGGCAGGGTCCCGGCTGACCCATGCGTCGGCCAGGCGGCTGGGCACCAGGGTGGCGAGTTCGTTGGCGATCAGTTTTTTGGAGGTGGCCTTGGCGCGCAGCAGCAGGGCCGGAAGGTCCACGCCGGGTGCCAGGTTGATGCGGATGGGCTGGCCTTCGCGCCAGAAGCTGGAGATTTGCAGGACTGCCGGACCGCTCAGGCCGCGGTGGGTGAACAACAGGTCTTCCGAAAACACGACAGCCTTTTTGCGTTGTTTGGGCGTCGCATCCGCCGGGCTGGTTTCAATCAGCACCGGCAGCGCCAGGCCGGCCAGCTGGGCATAGGGTGCCCAGCCTTCGCCGTCGAAGGTCAGCGGCACCAGCGCGGCGCGCGGCTCCACCAGCCGCAGGCCGAATTGTTTGGCGATGCGGTAGCCGAAATCGGTGGCACCAATCTTCGGGATCGACAGGCCGCCGGTGGCGATGACCACTTGCGGCGCTTCGACCGGCCCGCGATCGCTCTCAATTTGATAGCTGCTTGCGCCATTTCCATAAGGGCTGGAGCCGTATTTGATGCTTTTTATGGTGCAGGGTTGCCAGCGCGTGACATGCCCGGCGTCGCACTCGGCCAGCAGCATGTTGATGACGTCTTCGGCCGAACGATCGCAAAACAGCTGGCCCTTGTGCTTCTCGTGAAACGGAATGTTGTGACGCTGCAGCAACTCGATGAAATCCTGCGGGGTGTAGCGCGACAGGGCCGAACGGCAGAAGTGCGGGTTCTCGCTCAGGAAGTTGGCGGGCGTGGCGTCGCGGTTGGTGAAGTTGCAGCGGCCGCCGCCCGAGATGCGGATCTTCTCGGCCACCTTCTCACTATGGTCG
This sequence comes from Polaromonas sp. P1_E1_2, assembly GCF_056406035.1. NCBI lineage: Bacteria > Pseudomonadati > Pseudomonadota > Betaproteobacteria > Burkholderiales > Comamonadaceae > Polaromonas > Polaromonas sp. P1_E1_2. The sequence continues at coordinate 14,818 of NZ_JBFUAZ010000007.1, forward strand.
ACCAGCAGCACCTTCAGGCCCCGCTGCCCGGCCTGGGCAGCGCAGAACAGGCCGGCTGCACCCGCGCCGATCACGATCACATCGAATTGATGTGTCAAATCAGCCTCTGGGCCAATGTGGATGAGCGCAAGCAGCTATAAAAACCATAGCAAATCATGATGAGAAACTTCAGCCCTTCCAGGTAAACGGAAACTTCAGCTGCTTCAAAAAGCCATTCGGCACGTAGTCGCCCAGCACGCCGTAGCGCTCCGGCCAGAGCCGGGTGCTTTTCACGGCTGTGCCGAAGAGGTAGTCGATGAAGGCATAGTGGGCCGAGTAATTGCGGTCCAGTGCTTCCTGATCCTGGCTATGGTGCCAGTGGTGGAAGTTGGGCGTGACGATGACGTAGCGCAGCGGGCCTAGGCGCACGCTCACGTTGGCATGGTTGAAGACCGCCTGGAAGCCGACGATGACGATGTAGGCGTCGATCACTTCCTTGGAAAAACCCAGCACGTAGATGGGTGCCAGGATGAGCGTGCGGGTGATCAAGAGCTCCAGGATGTGCTGGCGCGAGCCGGCGAGCCAGTCCATGCTTTTGGCGCTGTGGTGCACGGCGTGCAGGCGCCACAGAATCGGCACCTCGTGGTAGGCGCGGTGGGTCCAGTACTGCACCAGGTCGGCCRCCAGAACGATCAGCAACACGCCACCCCAGAAGGGCAGGCCCTGCACCCAGCCGCGTATGCCGTCGTTGGCAGCCCAGCCGAAGAACTTGTGCACCAGCAAGTTGGTTGCCAGCAGCACAAAGCCCACGATCATGTGGTTGACGATGAAGTGGTGAAAGTCGGTTTGCCATTCGGCGCGAAACACCGGCTGCTCTTTGCGCAGCGCAAACAGCTTTTCAATGAAGATGAAGATCAGCGAGGAGCCCAGCAGGTCAAGGATGAACCAGTCCAGGCCGATGTAAGGCGTGTTGTCGGCGAAGTCGTTCACCGGCACCTTGTGCCCACCCAGCAGCGCGGTGGCCACCACCAGCAAAAAGGCGGCACCGGMCAGCCAGCGCGAGCGGTTGAAGATGATGTTGACCAGCGAGATGCCGCCGGCAATCACCAGCGAGGTGAACATCACGATGCGGATCACGTCGACGTTGTAGCTCTTGCGCAGTTCCGGTGTGGTGAGGTATTCGGGGAAGTGAAAGGCCAGCACACCCAGGAAGCACAGCACACCCAGGCTGAGGGCGACCACTCCGCTCATGAGGCCCTTGCCGCGGCGCAGCTCGCCGTGGCTTTCCGTCAATTCATTGAGTTTTTCAAGCATCGCGCCGTTCCCTCTGCTGTTGTTTTGATGTCGGGAGTGTAGCTGTGGGATGAGAGCGCCGTGCAGCGCTTGCCCCGCCTGCACGGCCTCTGGGGGCCGGAGCTTATTGCTTGACGATGACCGGCTGGATCGTGAACACGTTGGGGTTCTTCGGCTCCACGGTGATGCGCACCCAGTGGATCAGCGGGCTGCCGAAAGTTTGCAGGCGGGTGAGGTTGGCCAGCAGCTTGCTGGGGCTGTAGAGGGGCTTGTCGACCTTGAAGAAGTGCGTGTCGCCGTGCACCAGCAACACCTGGCCGGAGAACTGCTCTGTTTCGGCGATGACGCTGCTGATGAAGTTGCGGTATCCGCTGACGCCCGGCGCCTGGCTCTCGTCCCTGTCTTCGGTTTCCGGCAGGTCAAAGCCGGGGTCGGCCTGGATCACCAGCACCAGGCCGCGCGCCTTGCTGGCCTTGGCCTGGGCGAAGGCTTCCTGCAGCCAGCGCACGTTGGCCGCGTCGCGCTCCAGGTATTCGGTGTTGGAGGCTTCGCACTGCGCGGCGGTGCGCGCGCTTTTTTGCGTGCAGTCCTTTTCGTCCAGTATTTTGTTGTTGTTGCTGCCCGGCACATTGAGCGTGGCAAAAATGATGCCGCGATGCGCAAAGCGCGTGTTCTCCACAAACTTCTCGCCCAGGGGGGCCTGGTGAACCAGCGGCAGGGTGCGCTTGCCCAGACTGCGGGTGGTCGGGAACATGGTTTTGCGCAGGTGGGTCAGGCGTTCCAGGGTGTCATAGCCGCCGTTGTTCAGGCGGTGGCAGTCCGTCCATTCGTTGTCGCCGGGTACGTAGATGACGGGCTTGTTCAGCTCGCCGAACATGGTGAGCGCTGCCGCATAGATGTCGTCGGTGCACTTGGAGCTGCCGTCCTTGATGTCGCCGTCGTAAATCGAGAAGGCGATGTCCGACTGGTTGATGCTTTTGAGTAGCGCGGGAATCTTGGGATCGTCGCCGGCTTTTTGGTAGGGCATATCACCCCACAGGCCGAATGAAAAACTTTGCGCTTGCGCAGAGGCCATGCTGAGCGCCAGCAGCGCGACGGCCAGAAAACGGAGGGACATGAATGCTCCAGTCGAAAGACCGGGAGCTTAGGCACAGCGCATGACAGCGGTGTGACGCGTGTTTAGATCGTAAACAGGCGCTTAGGCCACGCGGACTGCGTCAGGATGCGCGGCGGCGAGCGCTATACCGCTGATCACGTCACCCACCACGATGACGGAGGGGCTGACCAGGCCGGCTTCGCGGATGGCGCCGGCCAGCGCGCCCAGCGTGGTGGTGATGTGGCGCTGCGTGGGCAGCGAGGCGCTCTGGATCACGGCCACCGGCGTAGCGGCGGGCAGGCCCGAAAGCAGCTCGTCCTGGATGCGCTCGGAGCCGCTGACGCCCATATAAATCACCAGTGTGAGGCGTGCGCTGTGCGCGGTGGCGGCCAGGGCCTTCCAGTCGGTGCCGGTGTCGCCGGGTTTGGCATGCCCGGTGACAAACACCACGCCATGCGCGTGCTCGCGGTGCGTGAGCGGCACGCCCAGCGAAGTGACGGCGGCCAGGCCGGCGGTGATGCCGTTGATGATTTCCACTTCAATGCCCGCGGCGCGCAGGTGTTCAACTTCTTCGCCGCCACGGCCGAAGATGAATGGGTCGCCGCCCTTGAGCCGCACGACCTCTTCGCCTTCGCGCGCGGCCATCAGCATGAGCTTTTCAATAAAGGCCTGCGGCGTGGACTTGCAGCCGCCGCGCTTGCCCACATACACGACGCGGGCCTCGGGCCGCGCAAACGCCACAATCTCGTCGCTGACGAGGTCGTCCACCAGCAGCACGGTGGCGCGCTGGATGGCTTTCAGTGCCTTGAGGGTCAGCAGTTCCGGATCGCCGGGGCCTGCGCCTACCAAAGTGACTTTTCCGTTGTTCATGATGTCGTGATGTGAGGCTGCTTGATTTGAGGGAGCAAGTGCAAGATATGTTCCACCTGACGGGCGATCGAAGGCGGCACAGGCAGGTCGCCTGCGAGCACGGCGCGAATGTAGTCCGCTGTGGCGGCTGCGTCCACTGTTTTGGGAAAGTCGGGAATGGAGGCCAGCGTGCCGGGCTGTGTCTCTTGCAGCAGTGAGCGCTGCCCGCCGACGAAGGCTTCCATCTGCGGCATGCGGCGCGCATCGGCCACCACTTCGCCTTCGGTGCCGCGCAGCAGCAGCGCATTGGCGCCTGTCAGCTCAAAGGTTTGCGCCATCGACACCGCGTATTCCGGGTGTGTGTAGCTGCTGACGACCAGGCTTTTGCCCAGGCAGGGCGTCATGATCTTGACCAGGCTGTGTGCCGGGTTGCGCAGGCCGACCGCGCGGCGCACGTCCAGCAGGCGTTTCAGCGCCGGCAGCAGCAGCTCGGTCGGGGCAAACACCACCTCGCCATTTGCTATCTTTTTAATAGCTGCTTGCGCAGGTATATCTAGGGCCAGGAGCACTTCTGATGCAAAAACCCGGCTCGATTCGGTGGGTGTGCCGTGGATAAGCACTGGAACGCCCTCACGCGCCAGCAGCAGCGCCAGCAGCGGCGTAAGCACCGGCAACTTGCGCGCGCCGTTGTAACTGGGCAGCACCACGGTGGGGCTGTCGCTGACGGGCAGGTGATTGAGGCGCTGGTGCAGCGCATCGAGGAAACCCGCCATCTCTTCGGGCGTTTCACCCTTGATGCGCATGGCCAGGCAAAAGCCGCCAATTTCGAGATCGGTCACCGTGCCGTCCAGCACCTGGCCCATCAGGTCGGTGGCTTGCTCGCGCGACAAAGCGCGGGCGCCATCCTTGCCGCGACCGATTTCCTTGATGTATTGGCTAATGCCCATAAAGGTGATTGTCCGCTAACGCAGATAACTTTTCGTTATGAACTTAAGCCACTTGCCGGATGGGGATCACGGTACGGGGTGCTGAAGGTGGAGCGTCGTTGCGCGACGACCGCACCCGGCGCTTGAGTTCCGGCACGCACGAACCACAGTTGGTGCCGCACTTGAGCGTGGACTGCAGGGACGCCAGCCGCTCTTCGTCGGTGCCCAGGTGGCCGGCCCCGCCGCCGCCGGTTGCCAGTAGCGACAGGTGTTCGTCAATGGCCATGTCGCTGACGTTAAAGCAGGTGCACACCGGCTTGCCGCGCGACTGCACCGCCACCGGTGGCCTGGCGCCGGGCAGCAACAACAGGCGGCCGTAGGACTGCGCGGCCAGCTCGTCCTGCAGCAGGGTTTTGATCCAGGCCTGGGCGCTGGTATCTCCCGCCAGCACAAAGCCTGCGAGGTGGGCGTCGCCTCCGTTGCGCACCAGGCGCATGGTGCGTCGCTGGCCTTTTTTGCGGTCGGCGTAGCGCAGCACATCGGCCGCATCCAACCCGAGGATGCGTTCCAGCGCGGCCAGTGTTTCGTCAGGCGGCGCCTCATGGCTGGCCGCGCGAAACAGCACGCCGGTGCGTTCGAGGCTGCGGTCGGCCAGCGGTGTGTTGTTGGAAAACGGTACGCAGCTGGTGAAGGGAAATTGCGCCATCAGCGGCTTGAGCTGCTCACGCGCCGCCAGCGCATCGCCCTCGGGCAGCCAGGCCATCGCCAGCAGCGTCCACGGCATTTCGGCTTTCAGGATCTTCACCGCAGCGTGCTTGAGTTCGGGTTGTTTGGAGCTGGGGCAATAAGCCGAGGTGGTGAGCGCATTGACACCCGCCAGCGGTGTGCCGCCGGTCGACTGGCCGCTCAAATACTCTTCGCCCCAATGCATGGCGATAAAGGCCTGGCTCACCGCCACCTCGGGTGAGGCCTGCAGCGGCACCACGATGGAGCCGCGCTTGGATGTCACATGCACCAGATCGCCGTCTTTCAAGAGGCGCCGCGCCATGTCCTGCACATTCATTTGCACGCAGGGCTCGGCCACGTGGCCGAACAGGCGCCCCAGCGTGCCGGTGCGGCTCATGCCGTGCCACTGGTCGCGCAGCCGTCCGGTGGTCAGGGAAAACGGATAACGTGATTCGCGTGGTTCGGCCACCGGCTTGTAGACGGTGTTGACAAAGCGGGCCTTGCCATCGGTGGTGGGGAAGATGCCGTCTTCATACAGCCGCACTTTGCCGGCCGTATCGCCCGGCTTGAAGGGCCACTGCTGCGGCCCATCGTCCAGAAGGGCGTAGCTCAAGCCGGTGATGTCGAGGTCGCGGCCGCGGGTGGATTCGCGGTGTTCGTTCCAGATGGTTTCCGCGCCGGTGGCTTCATCGGTGAGTGAATAAGGGAAGAGGGTAGTGCCGCTTGCCGTGCGGCCGGGCAGCAGCTTCTCAAGCCGCTGGGCAAAGTCCACCGCAATCGACCAGTCATGCCGCGTTTGCCCCGGCGCAGCCACGGCCGGCCGCACGCGGCTGATGCGGCGTTCGCTATTGGTCACCGTGCCGATTTTTTCGCCCCAGGTCGTGGCCGGCAGCAGCAGGTCGGCGTAGTCGCAGCTCGACGTGGTGGAAAAGGCCTCCTGCACGATCACCAGTTCGGCGCGCTCCATCGCGCGGCGCACCGTGGCCTGGTCGGGCATGGACTGAGCCGGGTTGGTGCAGGCAATCCACAGTGCCTTGATCTCGCCGTCCGCCGCGGCCTGGAACATTTCAACAGCTGTCTTGCCCGGTGTCTCAGGCACAGAGGGGATGCCCCACAGCGCAGCAACTTCGGCGCGGTGATCGGGGTTGGCCAGGTCGCGGTGCGCGCTCAGCAGGTTGGCCAGGCCGCCCACTTCGCGCCCGCCCATGGCATTGGGCTGCCCCGTCAATGAAAAGGGGCCGGCGCCCGGTTTGCCGATCTGGCCTGTGGCCAGGTGGAGGTTGATGAGTGCGGCATTCTTGGCGGTGCCGCTGCTGGACTGGTTCAGGCCCTGGCAGTACAGGCTCAGCGTGGTGGCCGAAGTGGCGAAGAGTTTCGCGGCAGCCAGCAGGTCTTCTTTTTTGATGCCGCAGGTCTCGGCCACCAGGTCGGGCGTGTAGTCGCGCACCGTGGCCTTGAGCGCGTCAAAGCCCGTGGTGTGCGCCGCAATGTAGGCCGCGTCAACCCAGCCTTCCCACAGCATGATGTGCAGCATGCCGTTAAAGAGCGACACATCGGTGCCCGGCTGTATACCCAGGTAGAGGTCGGCGATCTCGGCCGTGTCGGTACGGCGCGGGTCGCAAAAAATGATTTTCATCGCCGGGTTGGCCGCCTTGGCGTCTTCAATGCGGCGAAACAGAATCGGGTGCGCATAGGCGGTGTTGCTGCCGACAATGAAAATGCACTGTGCGTGGTTCACGTCGTCGTAGCAGGCAGGCGGTGCGTCTGCGCCCAGCGTTTGTTTGTAACCCGCCACCGCGCTGCTCATGCACAGGCGCGAGTTGGTGTCGACGTTGTTGGTGCCGATCAAACCCTTGGCCAGCTTGTTGAAGACGTAATAGTCTTCCGTCAGCAATTGGCCTGAAATGTAAAAACCGACCGCATCGGGCCCATGCTCGCGGATGATCTGCGCAAAGCTTTCGCTGGCAAAGCCGAGCGCGTTGTCCCAGGACACCGGCTTGGGCGCTTCATGCCGATGTTCGCGCCGCATCGGCTGCAGCAAGCGCGTCTGTCGCGTAACGGCCGCCGTCGCGGTCAGCGCCAGCGTTGAGCCCTTGGTGCACAGCCGCCCGAAATTGGCCGGGTGATCCGGGTCACCGCGTACCCCGGTGATTTCGTCGCCTTGCGACTCAATAATCACTCCACAGCCGACACCGCAATACGGGCAAGTTGATCGGGTATCAGTCATGAATGTTCAGGGAGCCTTCGTGTTTATTCCGGTGATGCGGTTTATGCCGTGTGAGGCGCCTGCACGCTGAAGCTCTCATCACCCAATGCGCCACTGGTTGCACCCGGGCCGGCGCGGGGGGGGTGCAAATCCAGCGCCAGCGTGTCCAGCTCGACAGCGTCGAGGAAGACCTGGCCTGTTTCCACCTTGCAGGTGAATTTGGGCGTGCAGCCTTCGTCGGGCTGCTTGGCGCAGCCGTCCGCCAGGCCTATGGTCCAGTTGTGCAGGGGGCAGGCCACGCTGGTGCCGAACACGATGCCCTGCGACAGCGGGCCGCCCTTGTGCGGGCAGCGGTCCAGCAGCGCAAACACCTGGTCCTGGTCATTGCGGAACACGGCCACGTCAATACCTTTGGCGCGTGAGACACGTCGCGAGCCGAGCACCGGGATGTCGGTGACCAGGCAGATTTTTTTCCATTCAGACATAGTGATCTCTCAATTCAGGCTTAAGACGGGCAGCCGGTCAGGCGGGCGTGAGTTTTTCGAACTGACGGGCGTCTACCGACGCTTCCTTCAGGTCGAACCAGGGGTCCGGTTCACCGTCCAGCGCAAACTGCAGTTGCTCCCACAGGGCTTTGCGGCCTTCGTGGTCTTCCAGGATTTTTTTCTTCACATAGTCCAGGCCGACGCGGTTGACGTAGTGCACCGTGCGCTCCAGGTACCAGCCTTCCTGGCGGTAGAGCTCGCAGAAGGCGCCGGTGTATTCGAGCACCTCGGCGGCCGTCTTGAGCTTGGTGAAGAAGTGGGCCACTTCCGTCTTGATGCCGCCGTTGCCGGCGATGTACATCTCCCAGCCCGAATCGACACCGATGATGCCGACGTCCTTGATGCCGGATTCGGCGCAGTTGCGCGGGCAGCCGCTCACGGCAAACTTGACCTTGTGCGGTGCATACATGCGCCACATGGCGCGCTCCAGGTCCTTGCCCATTTGCGTGCTGTCTTGTGTGCCCATGCGGCACCATTCGCTGCCCACGCAGGTTTTGACTGTGCGCAGGGCTTTGGCGTAGGCGTGGCCGGAAGGCATGCCGATGTCTTTCCAGACGTTCTGCAGGTCTTCCTTCTTGACGCCCAGCAAGTCGATACGCTGCCCGCCGGTGACCTTGACGGTCGGGATCTTGTATTTATCGACCGCGTCGGCGATGCGGCGCAGCTCACTCGCCGTGGTCTCGCCACCCCACATGCGCGGGATGACGCTGTAGGTGCCGTCTTTCTGGATGTTGGCGTGGCTGCGTTCGTTGATGAAGCGGCTTTGCGGATCGTCCTTGGCCTGTTTTGGCCAGGTGCTGATCAGGTAGTAGTTGACGGCAGGGCGGCAGGTGGCGCAGCCGTTGGGCGTCTTCCAGTCCATGAACTTGAAGGTGTCAGAGATGCTGAGCAGCTTGTTGGCGCGGATGGCGTCACGCACCGCCTGGTGGCCGTGGTCGGTACAGGCGCACATGGCCTTGAGCTTGGGCGTGGCCGAGTAGTCGCCGCCGGCGGTGAACATGAGGATCTGTTCGACCAGCCCGGTGCAGGAGCCGCACGATGCGCTGGCTTTGGTGTGCTTGCGTACTTCATCGAGCGTGAACAGGCCCTTTTCCTTGATGGCCTTGCAGATCGTGCCCTTGTTGACGCCGTTGCAGCCGCAGACTTCGGCGTCGTCGGCCATCAGTGCGGCCTTGTTCTGGCCTTCGTGGCCTGCGTCGCCGAGGTTGGACTCTCCGAAAATCAGCTTGTCGCGGATGTCGGCCACACTGCGGCCATCACGCAGCAGCTTGAAGTAGTAGCTGCCGTCCACGGTGTCGCCGTAAAGGCAGGCGCCGATGAGTTTGTCGTCCTT
>NZ_JBFUAZ010000008.1:0-23678 GCF_056406035.1 Polaromonas sp. P1_E1_2
TTGTTGATGAACTTGCTGTCCAGGCCCGTCCATTGCGGTATCCATTCGGAGAACCGCGCCATGGCCAGTGCCGCGAACAGCACCATCGCGCCTTGGGCGAAATTGAAGACGCCCGAAGCCTTGTAGATCAGCACAAAGCCCAGCGCGACCAGCGAATACAGCATGCCGGACATGAGGCCGCCGATAATGGTCTCAAGAAATGAACCCATGTTATTGGCTCCCCCCTGTTGCGGGCTCACTTCGTGTAGCCGCCTCTCCCCCTGAGGGGGACACCGCTAGCGGCCCGGCGAAGCCGGTTCCGCGGCGGTCGCTGGATTTGTTCAGTTGGGATTTTTTGTTCATGGTTAGTGGCTCGTTCCGAGGTAAGCCTTGATCACGTCTTCGTTGTTGCGTACTTCGTCGGGGGTGCCGTCGCCGATTTTTTTGCCGTAGTCGAGCACCACTACGCGGTCGGAGATGTCCATCACCACGCCCATGTCGTGCTCGATCAGCACGACGGTGGTGCCGAACTCGTCGTTCACGTCGAGTACGAAGCGGCACATGTCCTGTTTTTCCTCGACGTTCATGCCGGCCATGGGTTCGTCGAGCAGCAGGACTTGCGGCTCCATCGCCAGCGCACGGCCCAGGTCAACGCGTTTTTGCAAACCGTAGGGCAGTTGCCCGACGGGCGTCTTGCGATAGGCCTGGATTTCCAGGAAGTCGATGATTTTTTCCACTGCCTCGCGGTGCATGATTTCTTCTTTTTCGGCGGGACCTATGCGCAGCGCCTGCAGCAGCAGGTTGCTTTTGATCTTTAGGTTGCGGCCCGACATGATGTTGTCGAGCACGCTCATGCCCTTGAAGAGCGCCAGATTCTGGAAAGTGCGCGCCACGCCCATGACCGCCACCTGATGGCTGTTCATGTGCTTGAAGGTCTGGCCGCGGAAAGTGATGGAGCCCTGCTGCGGCGCATAAACGCCGTTGATGCAGTTGAGCATGGAGCTCTTGCCCGCACCATTGGGGCCGATGATGGCGCGAATCTCGTGCTCTTTCACATTGAAGGAAATATCCGAGAGGGCCTTGACCCCGCCAAAACTCAGGCTGATGTTGTTGACGTCCAATATGACGTCGCCGATCTTTTTAGTCATGCTGCTGCCTTCACGGGCGCAAAAGTCTGGGTGTCACTGATCTTCAGGGTCGCGCTGACGCTGCCGCTGCGGCCGTCTTCAAACTTCACGACCGTTTCAATGAACTGTTCGGTCTTGTCGCCATAGAGCGCATCGATCAGCGGCTGGTACTTCTCGGCAATGAAGCCGCGCCGCACCTTGTTCGTTCGTGTGAGTTCACCGTCATCTGCGTCYAGCTCCTTGTGCAGCACCAGGAAGCGGCTGACCTGTGAGCCGGCCAGCAGCGCATCCACGCTGAGGTCGGCGTTGACTTTTTCGACACATTCCTTGATGAGCTGGTAGACCTCGGGCTTCTGCGCCAGATCGGTGTAGCCGGCGTAGGGCAGGTTGCGGCGTTCGGCCCAGTTGCCCACGGCGTCGAAGTCGATGTTGATCATCACGCAGACTTTTTCACGGCCGTCGCCATAGGCAACGACTTCCTTGATGTGCGGGAAGAACTTGAGTTTGTTTTCCACGTATTTGGGCGCGAACATCGCGCCGTCGTTGGCACCGCCCTTGATGCGGCCCACGTCTTTCACGCGGTCGATGATCTTGAGGTGGCCGCTGGCATCGATAAAGCCCGCGTCGCTGGTGTGATACCAGCCGTCGGCGCTCAGCACCTCGGCCGTCGCCGTGGGGTTTTTGTAATATTCCTTGAGCAGGCCGGCGGACTTGACCAGGATTTCCCCGTTGTCGGCCACCTTGATTTGCACGCCGCTGATCGGCACCCCTACCGTATCGGCACGCGCCTCGTTGTCCGGCTGCAGGCACACAAACACGGCGGTCTCTGTCGAGCCATAGAGCTGCTTGAGGTTGATGCCGATGGAACGATAGAAGGTAAAGAGGTCCGGCCCAATCGCTTCACCCGCGGTGTAGGCCACGCGAACGCGCGAAAAACCCAGCGTGTTGCGCAGCGGGCCATAGACCATTACGCTGCCCAGCGCATACAGCAGTCTGTCCATGCCACCGACGGGTTTGCCGTCCATCAGGGCTGGGCCGGCGCGTTTGGCCACGCCCATGAAATAGTTGAACATGCCGCGCTTGATGCGGCCCGCGTCTTCCATGCGGATCATCACGGTCGTCAGCAGGCTTTCGAAAATCCGCGGTGGCGCAAAGTAATAGGTCGGGCCGACTTCTTTCAGGTCGATCATCACGGTGCTCGCGCTTTCGGGGCAATTCACCACATAGCCGCAGGCCAGCCATTGCGCATAGCTGAAGATGTTCTGACCGACCCACGCGGGTGGCAAGTAGGCCAGCACTTCCTCGCCGGAGGTGAGTTTGTCGAAGTCGGCGCCGGCCCTGGCGCGGTCCAGCAGGGTGTTGTGGGTGTGGACCACGCCCTTGGGGTTGCCCGTGGTGCCCGAGGTGAAAAACATCGCGGCCACATCATCCGGCCGGGATTTTTCGACTTCGCTCTTGAAGAAGCCGGGTTGCTTTGCGGCAAAGGCTTCACCCTTTTCCAGCAAGGCGTCCAGCGATTGCAGTCCGGCCTCGGCATAGTTGCGCAGGCCGCGCGGGTCGTCATAAATGATCTGGTCCAGTTGCGGGCACTGGCTGCGTATCTCCAGCAGCTTGTCGACCTGCTCCTGGTCTTCCACCAGCGCAAAACGTACGTCGGCATTGTTGATGGGAAAGACACACTCGGCGCCCACGGCGTCCTGGTAAAGCGGAATGGGTATGGCGCCCAGCGACTGCGCGGCCAGCATGGTGGCATAGAGGCGCGGCCGGTTGGCGCCGATGATGACCATGTGCTCGCCACGCTGCAGCCCGGCTTCATGCAGGCCGCAGGCGATGCGCTCCACCAGCTGCGCCATGCCGGCCCAGCTGTGCGCCTGCCAGATGCCGTACTCTTTTTCGCGCATGGCCGGAGCGCCGGGGCGCTCAGCCGCATGTTTGAGCAACAGTCTCGGAAAAGTGGTCTGCATGGTCCTTGTCTCGCGGTCGTTATGCCTTCGGGGAGTCGCTCGCTTGCCGGCTAGCCCGAAAGTTGTCTTGTGAATGCATCGTAGGCATGCGTTTGACGTTAGGTTGTCGTTCGGACGACAATTCAAGGGTGATTACTCCCCCGGACTTTCCCTTAGGACAGCGCGCATGGTGACGATGACAGGCCAATCGATGCAGATCCGTGCCCGCATGCCCGACGCGCAGGAGCTCGCCGGCATCCATTGGCTGAATGAGCTGTTGCCGGCCGAGCGCGAGCGCGCCGTGGCGAGCGTGCGCGTCGGCGACGCCAACATCGGCGACTACGTGTGCCGTGTCGGCAAGCCGGTGACCTACTGGTTCGGCGTCGTCGAGGGCTTGCTCAAGATGAGCACCGACAGCGAGCAGGGCGCCACCATGACCTTCACCGGCCTGCCGCCGGGCGCCTGGTTCGGCGAAGGCACGGTGCTCAAGCGCGAGCCCTACCGCTACAACATCCAGGCCCTGCGCAAGACGGTGGTGGCGGGGCTGCCGGTCGACGACTTCCACTGGTTGCTGGACCATTCCATCGGCTTTAACCGCTTTGTGATGAACCAGCTCAACGAGCGCCTGGGCCAGTTCATCGTGGCGCGCGAAATCGACCGCATGAACAACCCCGACATCCGTGTGGCACGCAGCCTGGCCGCGCTGTTCAACCCGGTGTTGTACCCGGGTGTGGGCGAAATCCTGCGCATCACGCAGCAGGAAATGGCCTACCTCGTGGGCCTGTCGCGCCAGCGCGTGAACGAGGCGCTGAGCACGCTGCAGGCCCGGGGCTTTATCCGCATCGAATACGGCGGCCTGCGCGTGCTCGACCTGGGCGCCCTGCGGTCCAGTGTTTTCTCAAGCAAATAAAGGCTGCAGGCCAATAGGGACGAGCGCAAGCAGCTACTGAATTAATAGCAAGTGTGTTGGGCGGGTTGAACTGCCCGGGGAGCCGTTTTGGGCGTTTGGGGTGCGGTTTGGGGCGCTTTTCAGGTGCCAAAAGTGCCTGCAGACCAATCAGAACGGGCGCAAGCAGCTATGAAATCAGGAGCGCTTGGTGTGACCAGTACAGCCGCCGTCCTCAGGAAAGAAACAAAATAAAGATGGAAACCGCTTCGACCACCCAATTGGCGCGGTTTGCAGCCTGGGCGTTTTCCTTGAGGATTGGCCAAAGCACTTCGCGTTGCCATGCCCACAGGTTGTAGGCCGCCGCCAGCAGTGCACCCGACAACCCGGCCAGCCATGAGTTGGTCAAGAAGCCGGCAAGGACGGCAATCACCAACAGGACGGATGTGAGGACAAATGTGCCGCCCGCAGAGCTGGCCAGAACATGCGAGAGCCCTCCGCACAAGGTGCAGGTGGCGGGGTTGCCTCGGCTGGAGAGACGTTTTTCCCAGGTTTTGATTCCGGCCTGGTGGCAATGGGGGCAGATGTTCATGGTGCTGAAGGGGTGGTTGCCGAAGTCGTGCCGGCAATCGCCCTGCACAGGTTCTCGCGTGCACGTGCTTCCAGTGTTTCGCGGAAATGCGCCGTGCTGTAGATCACAGGCCGGTCCAGGAAACCCTGCAGGATTTCGCCCCGTTTTTTCCGGAACAGGGCAGCGGGCACAAAAGCATATTCGTCCCGAATCTGCTGCTCATACTCGGCAAACCTGGCTGGGCCCGCGCCCAGGATGGACAGGTCGATGTCAACCAGCAACTGTTCGTCAGGCGAGGCTGGCAGCGCCGTATGGCGGGTGGCCATGACCAGGTCGTGAACACGCTGCGCGGCGGCCGTGGCAGTGCCGTGCGCCAGCAGCACCTCGCGAGCCCAGTCGGCGCTTGTTTCCTCGTTGTCGTGGCGCTGCGTGTCGTAAATCGCATCATGGAACCACAACGCCATCTCGACCTCTGCGGGCTGTACGGCCAGATCGCGAACGGCCTCGAAATGCGCGAGGCATTCCGTGAGGTGCTGCAGCGTGTGGTACTTGCGGTGCGGCTCCGAGTAGCGCGCCACCAGTTCATCAAACACCGCAGGCCCGATCGGCCGTGCGGCAAGGGCGCCCGCGCAATGCCGCCAGGATCGGGCCAGCAGGTCTGTGGGTTCAGGGGTTTGCATGGGCATGACTTTATCGTTTGGGCGTTTTGTGCGTGTGTGAGCGCTCCGGCGGCGCGGCAGGCGCGCACAGGGACTCGACCAGTCGCAGCGCCGGCAGCGACAGCTGGTCAAAGCGGCGCGCGCAGATCAGCAATTGCCGGTCGGCCCAGGTGTCGGTCAGCTTGAGGCTGCGCAGCTTGCCTGCCTCCACATGGCGTTCGGCCGCGACGGCCGGCACCACCGCCACGCCGACGCCCGCCTCCACCATGCGGCAGACTGCCTCAAAGCTGCGCAGCCGTATGCGGGTCCGCATGCGCAGCCCCAGGCGTTCGGCCTGCAAGTTCAGGTGCTGTTGCAGCGCGCTGTCTTCCCCCAGGCCGACGAAGTCATGGCCCAGGGCTTGCCCGAACGGAGCATGGCGCTGGCGGCCGAATCCGCTGCCGGCTGGAACCACCAGCACCAGCTGGTCGCGCCGGAAAGGTTTTGATTCAAGGCTGGAGATGTCGGCGGAGTCGGCCACGATGCCGAGGTCGGCCACCTGGCCCAGCAACTGCGACACGATCAGGTGGCTGGGACGCTCCTCCAGGTCGACGTCGATGGCTGGATGGGTGTTGAGGAAATCCGCCAGCGCCTGCGGCAGGTAGTCGGTGATGGCGGCGGTGTTCGACAGCAAACGCACCTTGCCCGCCAGCCAGCCCGCATAGTCGCCGATCTCACCATGCATGCGCTCGATTTGCTGCAACACCAGCCGCGCATGGTGAGCCACGGCCAGGCCGGCCTTGGTCGGTTTCACACCGGCGCGCAGACGCTCCAGCAGCGGCACCCCCAATGCGTCTTCCATGCCGCGTATGCGTGCGCTGGCCGAGGCGAGCGCCAGGTGCGAAAGCCTGCTGCCCGCTGTGATACTGCCGGTATCGACGGTGTGCAGAAACAGCCGAAGGTCGATAAGGTCAAAGCGAAGGGTGGCGGGCATGGGCTGAAGGCGTTTTAGCCTTCGGTAACGGCGAAGGCTGTGAACGGATATTACCGCTTGAGCGCAAACGCGCCGCTGCGCAGAATCGGCGACATGAACTCAATGAACAACTTCATGGGTGCAGGGAACGACACCCTCTTGATGGCCGTCGTCGCCGGCGTATTCCTGCTGGCCGGCCTCGTCAAGGGCGTGGTGGGCCTGGGGTTGCCAACACTTTCCATGGGCTTGCTGGCCGGCGTGATGCCGCCTGCGCAGGCAGCCGTCATCCTGATCCTGCCTTCGTTGCTGACGAATGCCTGGCAGATGTGGGATGGCGCTGCGCTGGAAAGCCTGTTGCGGCGTCTGTGGCCGCTGCAGGCTGGGGTGGTCGCGGGGACGCTGTGGGCACCGGTCAGCCTGGTTACCCTTGATACGGACCTCGCGTCGGCAGGCCTGGGCGCTGCGCTGATCATTTACGCGCTGCTGGGGCTGTGCGCACTGCCGCTGGCGGTCCCGCCGCGCGGTGAGCGGGTTTTTTCCTTCGCTGCCGGCTTGGCGACCGGCGCCATCACCTCGGCCACCGGCGTGTTTGTCTTTCCGGCTGTACCTTACCTGCAGGCCTTGTCGCTCAAGAAAGACGAACTGGTGCAGGCGCTGGGCCTGTCCTTCACCGTTTCCACTGCCGCACTTTTTCTGCGCCTGGTGATGGAAGGCTCTTTTGCCATGGGCAGCATGCCGGGTGGCTGGAGTTTGCTGCTGCCATTGCCTGCTGCCTTGTTGGGGATGGCCGCCGGTCAGAAGCTGCGCGGGCGGGTGGGCGAGAAGGGTTTCAGGCGCCTTTTTTTCACCGGTCTGCTGCTGATAGGCATTTACATGGTCACTCGCAGCGCGATGCGCTAGCCACGCCGGTGCGATGGAAAACCACAGCGAGGTTTCGCAGGCTATGGAGGCGCTCCATGCCAAAGCCGCACGTCTGCTCTTGCTGCTGGAGCTCGCCGATGACCCGGTTTCCCCGCTGCCCGAGGCCTCGTCCCTGCTGGACGACATTGACGCCCTGCGCGCGCTGCACCTGCGCGTGGTGATGCGGCCTCACGTATCGGCCTGAACAGGGTTTAACCCCTGATTTTTACGCTTTCTTTATACCGGCTGCCGGTCTTTCATCCCCGTTTTTACACACCGGATCCGAAACTTTCCCCATCGTTGTTTGTTGGAGAAAGATCATGGATCTCGCGTTTATTCTTGGTGCCGCCGCCCTCTGGGGTGTGATGGTCTTGCTGGTCTGGGGCTTCCAGAAGCTTGAAAAGTCCGAAGGAGGCCGTTCATGATCAGCCTGGACGTTTTGTACGGCTTTGGCGGCGTCTGTGCTGTCCTGCTGCTCACCTACCTCGTCTATGCGCTGATCTGCGCCGAGGAGTTTTGATGAGCAACTCGTCTTGGGGTCTGCTGGCCCTTTTTCTGGGTGTATTGCTGGCCACTGCGTGGCCGCTGGGCATCTGGCTGGCCCGTCTGTATTCCGGCAGCCTCCCCAACTGGATGCACAAGGCGGAAGCGCCGCTGTACCGCCTGGCCGGCACATCGGCCGATACCAACATGAAGTGGTCGCAGTACGCGCTGGCCTTGCTGGCTTTCAATGCGCTCGGTGTGTTGGCCGTTTATGCACTGCAGCGCTTGCAGGTCTGGCTGCCGCTCAACCCGGCCGGCATGGCCGCGGTAACGCCCGACTCGGCCTTCAACACCGCCGTCAGCTTTGTCTCCAACACCAACTGGCAGGGCTATGCCGGCGAGTCCACCATGAGCTACCTCACGCAGATGCTGGTGCTCGCTGTGCAGAACTTCTTCTCGGCCGCCACCGGCATTGCCGTGGTGTTTGCGCTGTTCCGCGGTTTTGCTGCGCGGGCGACCGGCGCCATCGGCAACTTCTGGGTGGACGTGACGCGCATCACGGCCTGGCTGCTGCTGCCGCTGTCGCTGGTGTTTGCCGTCTTCCTTGTGGGGCAGGGCGTCATCCAGAACTTTGATGCCTACAAAGACGTGAGCACGCTGGAAGTGACTAGCTATCAGCAGCCGAAAAACGGCCCTGATGGCCAGGCGCTGAAAGACGACAAGGGCAATCCCGTGATGGAGGATGCCAAATCCGACAAGCAGACCCTGGCCATGGGCCCGGTCGCGTCTCAGGAAGCCATCAAGATGCTGGGCACCAACGGCGGCGGCTTCTTCAACGCCAATTCAGCGCACCCTTATGAAAACCCGACCGCGCTGAGCAATTTCTTTCAGATGTTGTCCATCTTCCTGATTCCGGCGGCGCTGTGCTTCGCCTTCGGCCGCGCGGTGGGCGACCAGCGCCAGGGCTGGGCCGTGCTGACCGCGATGACTGTGATGTTTGTCATCGCGGTGGTAGCCATCACCCCGGCTGAGCAAGCCGGCAACCCGTTGTTGCAACCTTTGGGTGTGGACCAGACGGCCAGCGCGCTGCAGGCCGGCGGCAACATGGAAGGCAAGGAAACCCGCTTCGGCATCAATGCCTCCAGCCTGTTCGCGGTCATCACGACGGCGGCCTCCTGCGGCGCGGTCAATGCCATGCACGACTCCTTCACGCCGTTGGGCGGCATGGTGCCCATGGTGATGATGCAGCTGGGCGAGGTGGTGTTCGGCGGCGTTGGCACGGGCCTCTACGGCATGCTGATCTTCGCCATCCTGGCGGTGTTCATCGCCGGCCTCATGATCGGCCGCACGCCGGAATACCTGGGCAAGAAGATCGAGGCGCACGAGATGAAGCTGACTTCGATCGCCATCCTGGTCACGCCCATCCTGGTGCTGGCCGGCACCGCCATCGCCGTATTGGCGGGCGCAGGCAAGGCTGGCATTGCCAACCCCGGCGCGCACGGTTTCTCCGAAATCCTCTATGCGCTGAGCTCGGCCGGCAACAACAACGGCAGCGCCTTCGCGGGCCTGTCTGCCAACACGCCGTTCTACAACACGCTGCTGGGCATCGTCATGTGGCTGGGGCGCTTCGGCTTTATCGTTCCGGTGCTGGCCATTGCCGGTGCGCTGGCCGCCAAGAAACGCCTGCCGGTTACGGCCGGCACCATGCCCACGCACGGCCCGCTGTTCGTGACGCTGYTGATMGGCACTGTGCTGCTGGTGGGGTTGCTTAACTACGTGCCCGGCCTGGCGCTGGGCCCCATGGTCGAGCACCTGATGCTGTGGCCAGGCAAATAACCGCAAGGCTCAAAGAGAAACCTATATGAGTACCAAAAAATCTTTAATGTTGCTGGATCCCGCGCTGCTCAAGCCGGCTATCGTGGCTTCGTTTACCAAGCTGAGCCCGCGCGTGCAGTGGCGCAACCCGGTCATGTTTGTCGTCTATATCGGCAGCATTCTCACGACCTTGCTGGGCCTGCAGGCCCTGCAGGGGCAGGGCGAAGCACCGGCCGGATTTATCTTTGCCGTGGCCGTCTGGCTGTGGTTCACCGTGTTGTTCGCCAACTTCGCCGAAGCCCTGGCCGAAGGCCGTAGCAAGGCACAAGCCGCATCGCTGCGGAGCCTGAAAAAAAGCACCTGGGCCAAGAAGCTCAAGGAGCCCCGGCATGGTTCCACATTCCTGCCGCAAGAAGCTGAAAATCTTAGAAAAGGAGACGTGGTGCTGGTCGATGCCGGCGACATGGTTCCGTTGGACGGAGAAGTGATTGAAGGCGTGGCCTCGGTCGACGAAAGTGCCATCACCGGCGAATCGGCCCCGGTGGTGCGCGAGTCGGGCGGCGACTTCTCCGCAGTGACCGGCGGCACACGCGTGCTGTCCGACTGGCTGGTGGTACGCATCACGGTCAACCCTGGCGAATCCTTCCTGGACCGCATGATCAGCATGGTCGAAGGCGCCAAACGGCAGAAGACGCCCAATGAAATCGCACTGACCATCCTGTTGGTGGCGCTGACCATCGTCTTCCTGGTGGTCACGGTCACCTTGCTGCCGTTCTCCGTGTTCAGCGTGGGAGCCGTGGGGGCAGGCACGGTAGTGAGCATCACTGCACTGGTGGCGTTGCTGGTCTGCCTGATCCCGACCACGATTGGCGGCCTGCTGTCGGCCGTGGGTGTGGCCGGCATGAGCCGCATGATGCAGGCCAATGTCATCGCCACGTCGGGCCGCGCGGTTGAGGCTGCCGGCGACGTGGACGTGCTGCTGCTGGACAAGACCGGCACCATCACCCACGGCAATCGCCAGGCTTCGAGCTTTTTGCCCGCGCCCGGCGTGTCTGAAAAAGCGCTCGCCACCTGCGCCATGCAGGCTTCCTATGCAGATGAAACGCCGGAAGGCCGCAGCATCGTGGCGTTGGCCTTGAAGCTGGCCGTGAGCCAGTCGCCCATGCAGGCCGTGACTGAGGTTGCCTTTACCGCGCAAACCCGCATGAGCGGAATGGACGCCTTGAACCCCGATGGAAGCAAGCGGCAACTGCGCAAAGGTGCGGTCGATGCGATTCGCAAGCATGTGGAAGCACTGGGCGGAACCGTTCCGGCTGAAGTTTTGCGTGCTTCAGATGACGTGTCGCGCCGCGGCAGCACGCCGCTGGCCGTGGCCGACGGCAGTACGGTGTTGGGCATCGTGGAGCTGAAAGACATTGTCAAGGCCGGCATCAAGGAACGCTTCGGCGAACTGCGCCGCATGGGCATCAAGACGGTGATGATCACCGGCGACAACAAGCTCACGGCCGCTGCCATCGCCGCCGAGGCGGGTGTTGACGACTTCCTGGCCGAGGCCACGCCCGAAGACAAGCTGAAGCTGATACGCCAGTACCAGGCCGAAGGCCGGCTGGTGGCGATGACGGGCGACGGCACCAATGACGCGCCGGCACTGGCCCAGGCCGACGTGGCGGTGGCCATGAACAGCGGCACCCAGGCCGCCAAGGAAGCCGGCAACATGGTGGACCTCGACTCCAACCCCACCAAGCTGCTGGAGATTGTGGAGACCGGCAAGGCCCTGCTGATGACGCGCGGCTCGCTCACCACGTTTTCAATCGCCAACGACGTAGCCAAGTACTTCGCCATCATTCCGGCGATCTTTGTGACCACTTACCCGCAACTGGCCGCACTCAATGTGATGCGACTGGGCAGCCCGTCGTCGGCGATTTTGTCGGCGGTGATTTTCAACGCGCTGATCATCATGTTCCTGATCCCGCTCGCGCTCAAGGGTGTGAAATACCGCGCTGTGGGCGCCGCYACGCTGCTGCGCCGCAACCTGCTTATTTACGGCCTGGGCGGYCTCATCGTGCCYTTTATCGGMATCAAGGCGATTGACCTGCTGCTGGTAGCACTGAACCTCGCCTGAACACCTGCATATCAAGGAATCCTCATGACAAATATTCTTCGCCCCGCAATTGTGATGTTCGCTGTGCTGACCCTGGTCACCGGCGTGGCTTATCCCCTGGTGGTGACCGGCGCCGCGCAATCGTTGTTTCCGGCGCAGGCCGGCGGCAGCCTGATCCAGCGTGACGGCAAGGTTGTCGGCTCTTCGCTGATCGGGCAAAACTTCAGCGACCCCAAAAACTTCTGGGGCCGCCCATCGGCCACGGGGCCCATGCCTTACAACGCATCGGCTTCCAGCGGCTCCAACCAGGGCCCGCTGAATCCTGCGCTGGTCGACGCGGTCAAGGGCCGTGTCGAAGCGCTGAAAGCGGCCGATCCGGGCAACACGGTCCAGGTGCCGGTGGACTTGGTCACGGCGTCTGCCAGTGGGCTGGACCCGCACATCAGCCCGGCTGCGGCGCGCTACCAGGAGGCCCGCGTTGCTAAAGCACGCGGCCTGGCGCCTGAGAAGGTGCAGTCCCTGGTCGAACAGCACACCGGGCAACCCTTGCTGGGATTTCTGGGTGAGGCCCAGGTGAATGTGCTGCAACTCAACCTCGCGCTGGAAGCGCTTCGTTAAGAGAAATTTCCATGGACTCTGATCTTTTGCGGGTCTTGTGTGCGCTGGCCGCCTTTGGCGTGCCGTTGGCGGTGGCCTGGTGGATCGCAGGCCGCGGTGAAAGGCAGGAGTCCGGCATGCCAAAAGATGGCGAGTCAGGCGAACAGGAAGAACACACCCGGTGTTACCCTTTGCGAGGCGATCTTTGAAACTTTTGAATCACCCAGTAATAGCGCAACGGCATGGCCAGTTTTCCCGACTCCCGCCCTGACCCCGACGAGCTTCTCGACCGCCTGCGCGGCGAGGAAGAAAGAGCGCGCCGCGGCCGTTTGCGCATCTACTTCGGCGCCAGCGCCGGTGTGGGCAAAACCTACGCCATGCTCAGCGCCGCGCAGCGCGAGCGCAAGACCGGGCGGGATGTGCTGGTCGGCGTGGTCGAAACGCATGGCCGCAGCGAAACCATGGAATTGCTGGCCGGGCTTGAGCAGTTGCCCCTGCAGGAGGTGGCCTACCGCGGGCACAGGTTGAAAGAGTTCGACCTGGACGCGGCGCTGGCGCGCAAGCCATCGCTGTTGCTGGTCGACGAGCTCGCCCACAGCAATGTCGAGGGGTCGCGCCACGCCAAGCGCTGGCAGGACGTGCAGGAGTTGCTGGAAGCCGGCATCGACGTCTGGTCGGCGGTCAACGTGCAGCACCTGGAAAGCCTCAACGGCACGGTGGGAGCCATCACCGGTATACGCGTGCATGAAACCGTACCGGACACGGTGCTGGACGGCGCCGATGAAATCATTTTGGTTGACGTCACGCCCGACGAGCTGATGGCACGGCTGAAGGCCGGCAAGGTCTACCTGCCGCAGCAGGCTGAGCGCGCGGCGCAGAATTTCTTCCGCAAGGGCAATCTGATCGCGCTGCGTGAGATCGCGCTCAGGCGCACGGCCGAGCATGTGGAAGACGACGTGCGCAGTTACCGCGTCGAGAAGTCCATCTCCCTGGTCTGGAACACCGAAGGCGCCATCCTCGCCTGCATAGGCCCGCGCGAAGGGGCCGAGCAGACCGTGCGCACGGCGGCGCGCCTGGCCGGCCAGCTCAATGTGCGCTGGCATGCGGCTTATGTGGAAACGCCGCGCCTGCAGCTTCTCGAGGTCGCCAGGCGCGACCGCATCCTCGCCGTCATCCAGCTGGCCGAAGAGCTGGGCGCTGCCACGGCGGTGTTGACCGGCAGCGATGCCGCGGCCGAACTGGTGGCGCAGGCACAGCAGCTCAACTGCGCCACGCTGGTAGTGGGGCGCCCGCAACTGCCGGGCTGGCGCGCGCTGTGGGCCGGCTCCACCATGACGCGCCGGCTGGCGACGCTGGCGCCTACCCTGGACATCGTGGAAGTGGGCCACGCCGACAGCGCGCGGCGACTGGCGCGCGCCGTGCAGCGTTCTGCCGACGATGACGAGGCTGCGGCCTGGCAGGAGAGCGTGCCGCGATACGCATGGGCTGCGGCCAGCAGCGCAGCCGTCACCGTGCTGGCTTTGCCCTTGCTCAGCTTTTTTGACCTCGCCAACATCGTGATGCTGTTTTTGCTCGGTACGGTGCTGGTGGCGTTGAAGTTCGGGCGTGGACCGGCGGCGCTGGCGGCTTTCCTCAATGTGGCGGCGTTTGACTTTTTCTTTGTGCCGCCCCGCTTGTCGTTTGCCGTCAGCGACGTGCAGTACCTGTTGACATTTTCCGTCATGCTGATGGTGGGGCTGCTAACCGGGCAGCTCACGGCAGGCCTGCGGTTTCAGGCGCGCATTGCGGCCAGCCGCGAGCGCCGCGCGCAATCGCTGTTCGAGCTCACGCGCGACCTGTCAGCGGCGCTGCTGAGTGAGCAGGTCATGGAACTCGGCGAAGCAGCCGCGCAGCGCAACTTCGGCGGGCAGGCGCTGGTGATGGTGACCGACAGCCACGACCAGTTGCTGCCGCCCGCCCAACCGCCCGCGGATTTTGACGCCAGCGTGGCCGACTGGGTGTTCCGCAACGAACAGCCGGCGGGGCTGGCCACCGCTACCTTGTCAGCGCAGGCATGGCATTACATCCCGCTCAAGGCGCCGATGCGCGTGCGCGGCGTGCTGGCGCTCAAGCCTGCCCAGCCGCGCTGGCTGCTGATTCCCGAGCAGATGCAGCAGCTCGAAACCCTGGCGCGGCAGATCGCCATCGCGCAGGAGCGCGTGCACTACGTGGAGGTGGCCCAGCAGGCGGTGGTGCAGATGGAGTCCGAGAAACTGCGCAATATGCTGCTGGCGGCGATTTCGCACGATGTGCGCACCCCTCTGACTGCCTTGATAGGCCTGGCCGATTCCCTGCAAGGCATGGCGCCGCCACTGAGCGAGGCGCAGTCCCAGACGGCGCGCGCCATCGGCAGCGAAGCGCGCCACCTGAGCGCACTGGTCAACAACCTGCTGGACATGGCGCGGCTGCAAAGCGGGGCTGTTAACTTGCGGAGCGAATGGCAGTCGGTCGAGGAAATCGTCGGCTCGGCGATCCGCCAGGCACAGCACGCGCTGGCCGGCAAGGCTGTTACGGCGGCGCTACCCGCCGATCTGCCGCTGGTCGAATTTGACGCGGTGCTGATGGAGCGCGTGCTCGTCAACCTGCTGGAAAACGCCGCCAAGTACGGGCAGGCCCCCATAGAAGTCAGCGCAGAGGCGACGGAGCAGGCGCTGACGCTGGCGGTGCGTGACCACGGGCCCGGCCTGCCCGCGGCCCTCAAGGGTCGGGAGCATGAGCTGTTCGAGAAGTTCACGCGCGGCGAGGCCGAGTCGGCCACGCCGGGCGTGGGGCTGGGCCTGGCCATCTGTCAGGCAGTGGTGCAGGCGCACCGCGGGCAAATCACGGCCGCCAATGCGCCGGGCGGTGGTGCAGAATTCACCATCACCCTGCCGCGCCGCCCGCCGCCGCATGGCCTGCCCGAAACCGCCTGACCTTTCTTCCTCTTTACCCATGTCCCACCCCGCACCCGTTGCCGTTGTGATTGAAGACGAGCCGCAGATACGCCGCTTTGTGCGCGCGGCGCTGGAAGCCGAAGGCTGGCAGGTCTTCGAGGCGGACACCGGCAAGCGCGGGCTGACCGAGGCCGGCACCCGCAAGCCCGACCTGCTGGTGTTGGACCTGGGCTTGCCCGACGGCGACGGGCTGGAGGTGATTCGCGATGTGCGCGGCTGGTCGGCCGTGCCGATTGTGGTGCTGTCGGCGCGCGCCGACGAGGCCGACAAAATTGCCGCGCTGGACGCCGGCGCCGACGACTACCTGACCAAGCCCTTCGGCGTGGGCGAGCTGCTGGCCCGTGTGCGTGCCAACCTGCGCCGCCCGCGCGCTGCCAGTGCTGACGGAACGCCTGACGAGCCGCTTTTTACCTTTGGCGATGTGGTGGTGGACCGCCAGGCGCGGCTGGTGCGCCGCGGCGGTGTGGAGGTGCACCTCACGCCTATTGAATACCGCCTGCTCACCGTGTTGATGACCAACGCCGGGCGGGTGCTGACCCACCGCCAGCTGTTGCGCGAGGTGTGGGGCCCCGCCCATGCCGGGCAAAATCACTACCTGCGCATCTACATGGGCCACCTGCGCCAGAAGCTTGAGGCCGATCCGGCGCAGCCCAAACACCTGATCACGGAAACGGCTGTGGGTTATCGCCTTTGGGTGGCCTGACGGCGCTTTCCGCCCGGATTGAATGACAAATATGGCTGCAGACCACGATTGACGTGCGCAAGCAGCTATAAAATATATAGCAAATGACAGAACCTCTCAAACCCGGCCCGGCTCCGAAACCCGTGGGTGCGGCCGTGCGAATTCCGAAAACCGCCGCCCCGGCACCCGCACCAGGTGCACCGGCCCCCACTGTGCGGCTGAACAAGCGCATGGCCGAACTGGGCCTGTGCTCGCGCCGTGAAGCCGATGACTGGATCGCCCGCGGCTGGGTGCGTGTGAACGGTGCACCGGCCATCATGGGGCAACCGGTGGCCGTGGATGCACGCATCGAGATTGACCGCCAGGCCGAGCAGCAGCAGCGCCAGCAGGTCACCATCCTGATCAACAAGCCGGTCGGTTATGTCAGCGGCCAGGCCGAAGACGGGCATGAGCCGGCCGTGGTGCTGGTGCAGCCGCAAAACCGCTGGCGCGAATGCAACAGCCGCATGCGCTGGGGCCATGAGCAGTTGCGCGGACTGGCGCCGGCCGGACGGCTGGACATTGACTCCATCGGGTTGCTGGTGCTGACGCAGGATGGCCGTGTGGCGCGCCAGCTCATCGGTGAAGACTCCGAGATCGAAAAAGAGTATCTGGTGCGTGTCAGCTACAGAACCGAAAAGGGCGACGAAACTGCCAACGTGCAGGCCTTGTTCCCGCGCGAAAAGCTGGCCTTGCTGAACCATGGCCTGAGCCTGGACGGCCAGGCGCTCAAGCCCGCGCAGGTGTCATGGCAAAACCCCGAGCAGCTGCGTTTTGTGCTCAAGGAAGGCAAAAAGCGCCAGATTCGCCGCATGTGCGAGCAGGTCGGCCTGTTTGTCACCGGACTGAAGCGCGTGCGTATTGGCAATGTCAACCTGGGCCACTTACCAGTTGGCCAATGGCGCTACCTGGCGCCGCACGAGCACTTCTAGCCTGCCCGCCCGGGCTTGCCCGTGCCGTTGCCGAGCGTGCCCCTGTCCTACCCGGATGTGGGCCAACGGATGGCAACATCCTTCAGCCTGCGGCCTAAAGTGGGTTCTATGGCACTTATTACTTACCTGGTTGAAGACAACGAGATCGTTCTTGAGAACCTGATAGAGGCGCTCAAGGAGATTGCCGCTGTCCAGGTAACGGGCCACGGCGCCACCCAGACCGAGGCCACCCGCTGGCTGAAACTTCACGACGGCGAGTGGCATCTGGCCATCGTGGATCTTTTCCTGAAAGAAGGCAGCGGGCTGGGCGTTCTCGCAGGCTGCCGCAACCGTGAGCCCTACCAGAAGGTGGTTGTCCTGAGCAACTATGCGACGGATGAAATCCGCAGGCGCGCCGCCGAACTCGGGGCCGATGCGGTGTTCGACAAATCCAGTGAGCTAGAGGGCCTGTTTGACTATTGCCAGGAACAAACGACCCTGCACTAGGGCTCGTTAACAGGCCCCAGGCGGAATCAGGCGCGTATTTGTCACCCACCTCCTGGCGCAGCAGGGGATGGGTGTCGTCAACGATGCGCATGCTGCTGATGCGATCCCTGTCTTGCCGAAATCCGAAGATGTCCGCACAGCTGGAATTGACCCGCCTCCCATCGTTCAGCGTCCAGCCGTAGCGAAAGCAGGCCGTCATGTTTCACGGGCAATGGACGTACCGGTTTTTCTGCAAAACCGCTTCCAGCGGAAGTAGTCCTCCAACAGAAGTAAGCTAGGGCCTGATAACGCCATAACGGKCCCAGGTCCAACCATGGAGGGATACACAGATGCACAGCTGCCATCCTGTCGAGGGATTTTCAAAGCGTCCGCTGGCCCACAGAGTGGCGGCCTGCTGTCTGGCACTGGGTGCCTGCGCGTCGCAGGCCCAGGTTGAGCGGCCGGCGATACCGCCCGCGGTGGCTGGGCAAATCGACGCGTTGGTCGCCGAATATGTTCCGGGTGTGTTGCCAGGCCTTCAACTGGCGGTGGGCAAGGCCGGCACGGTGCTCTATGCACGCGGCTATGGCGCGGCCGACCTGCGTGCCGGCGTGCCCATGACGTCCTCCACGCCGGTGAAGATCGGCTCGGTCACCAAGCAGCTCACTGCAGCGGCATTGCTGAAGCTGCAGGAACAGAAAAAAATCTCGCTGGCCGACCCGCTGTCGCACTGGATCCCCGAGCTGCGTTACCGGCCGGACCCCACCATCGCCCAGGTCATGCAGATGGTGGCCGGCATTCCTGGTGCCAAAAAAGACCCCGATGACCTGCTGGTGGGCAGCGTGCCGGCCGTGCTGCAGGAGCCGCCCATTCCCAGGGAGACGTTTTTTGCCAACCTCAATGCGCGCGGTCTCTATGCACCGCCGGGCACGGCCTACGACTATTCGAATGCCGGCTATATCCTGCTGGGCCGCGTGATCGAGCGCGCCAGCGGGCAACCGCTGGAGACGGCCTTCACGCAGCTGCTGTTCCAGCCTGCAGGCATGTCGGCTTCCTATCTGCTGGGGCCGCAGCCGCGGCCTGAGGCTGCGCGCGGCTACTACCGCGTGAAGCCGGGTGACCGATGGCTGGTGTGCCCCGACCTCAACTCGGGCTTCGACGCGACAGGCGGCGTGGTGTCCACCGCGTCCGACATGGTGCGATGGAACGGCGCACTGAGAAGCGGCGCCATCGTGTCGGCCGACAGCCTTGTGCTGATGCGTACACCGGCGCGCCTGGCCGACGGAGAATCTGCGCCCATCGGCATGGGCCTGACCGCGCTGGGCGGGCCAGGCAGTTATGGTGCCGGCGGGCAGACGGTCAGTTTTGCATCGGTCGATGCGGGCTACGGTAGCGGCTATGACGTGGTGTTGCTGGCCAATGGCAGCAATACGGTGGGCGACGCCGCGTATCCACGCTTTGCGCTTGCGGCGCGCATCCACAACGTGCTGAACCCGGGCGCGCCCGAGCCTGTGCCGGTGGTTACACCCAACCCCGTGGGTGTTGAAACGGCTGCACCGACGGAGTTGCTGCACCTTTGCAAGTAAGGCGCTGAAGGGCTGGCAGGATGTTGCCGGTGATAAGGGTTCTCACGGACTTGCTATTAAATTGGTAGCTGCTTGCGCCCGCCCATAAAGGCCAGCCGGCATTTTTACTTACAAAACGCCCGCCATGCGGTATCGCTGGCGCGCGCACGCTCTTGCCCCCACAATCGTGGCATGCGCACACCAGGCCCGACAGACACCGTAGCAGGCACTTCCACTTCTTCATCGAAGCTGTTGCCCACCTGGCTGCATGTTTCCGACATCCAGGGGCTGGCCCAGCTTGCCACGCAGGCAACGTTGGGCGTCACGGGACTGGCAGAAACCGTGCAGGGCAATGTGTACAAAGCCGTGGCCGCACCGTTTGGCCTGTTGGGTTCAAGGTTCGTCGACAGCGCGCCGGGAAGCAGCGGCGTCAAGCCTTCCGGCATCACGGGCTGGGTCTACGGCAGCATCAGGGGCGTCACGCGGCTGGCAGGCGGGGCGGCCAATGCGGTGTTGTCGCGCGCAGCGCCGCTGGCCGGCGCGCAGGCTTCTTCACCGCAGCGCGAGGCCATGCTTTCGGCCCTGAACGGCGTGCTGGGTGACCTGCTGCTGGACACCGCCAATCCGTTGGCGATCCGCATGAGCTTGCGCCATGAAGGCCAGCCGCTGGTGCTGGACCCACAGGCGCTGGCCGCGCGGCTGCCGCAAGCGACGGGAAAAATCCTGGTGATGGTTCACGGGCTGTGCATGAATGACCTGCAGTGGTGCGGCAACAGCGCGCTGCCGCAGGGCCATGGCGGCCAGCTTGCGCGCGAGCTGGGTTACACGCCGGTGTACCTGCACTACAACACGGGGCTGCATACCTCGGCCAACGGCGAGCAATTGGCCGGCCTGTTGCAGCAACTGGTCAAAGCCTGGCCGCAACCGGCGCAGGACGTGACGCTGCTGGTGCACAGCATGGGCGGCCTGGTTGCGCGCAGCGCCTGCCACCACGCAGCCCAGACGGGCCACAGCTGGCTGCAGCAGCTCAAGGCCATGGTATTTTTGGGAACACCCCATCACGGCGCGCCGCTGGAGCGGTTGGGCAGCTGGGTCGACGGCGTGCTGGGCAGCAACCTGGTGACACGGCCCTTTGCCAGGATCGGCCAGGTGCGCAGTGCCGGCATCACTGACTTGCGCCACGGCAACGTGCTGGAAGCCGACTGGCGGCAGGCGGGGCGTTTTGAACGTGGCCCAGACGTGCGGGAGGTCGTGCCCCTGCCCGCGGGCGTGGATTGTTATGCGGTCGCCGCCACCACGCTTTCAGCCGGCCGCGGCCCCCTGGTTCCGGTCAGGGAGGCACTGGCGCGCAAGATGGTGGGCGATGGGCTGGTGTCGCTGGAAAGCGCCCTGGGCCTGCATGAAGAGGYGGCCCGCACGCTAGCGTTTGCGCCGGAAAACCAGTGGGTGGCACAAGGCATGAATCACATGGAATTGCTGGGCCGCCCCGAGGTGACGCGCCAGCTGGTGCAATGGCTGGGCCGTTAGCCTTCCTGGCGGCCGGGGGTTTTACGCAATCTGGTCAGGGGGTGACCAGGCTCACACTGACGGGCCAGCTGAAGTTGGAGGCCGAGGCGTCTGCGCCGGGTTTGCGTTCCTTTAGGCTGAAGGCGTGTTGCAGTGCCAATTCAAAACGGCCGGGACGCAGTGCACAAACCCGGTAGCCGCCGTCGGCTGCCTCGACGCGTGTGCCCGCGCTGCCGCTGACGTTCAGCTGCCAGCCCGCTACTTGCTGCTGGTTGAGCTGCAAATCCATGCAGAAGCCCTTGCCCAGGGTCGATACCAGCACCATGCGCTGTGTGGCGGAAATGAGGGATCCCGTGGTGTCGGCAGAAAGCAGGGCTGCCGGGTGGTTGTTTTCCAGGATACGAAGCACAGCCGGAATGACGATGGCGAAATCCAGCTTTGTGCTGGCCTGGGGTTTGTCAACACTCAGCATCTCGCCAGCTCGTGAACTCTGCGGTATGCAGAACATGGCCACCAGCAGCGCCGACAGCGCCATGAGGCGGCTGAAAGACATTGGGTAGGTGCTGCAGGAGGACACGGAGCTGAACCTGTGAAGTGATTAAGTACGCCTCAATAGTAACTAAATTGATAAAAGTGATGCAATACATTAATGCCAGCAAATGTGTGACTTATTTACCGGTTTATTCGGTTTTTCAGCAAATTTCAGCTTGTTTTTGATTGTTTCATCAAATTGCTGCCGAACGAACCCATCGATTTGTCAATTTTTGAGTTTTCCGAGGGCTGCCGCGGCCCCGAGCTCAGACGTTCTGAGTTTTGACGCAGCCATCAACTCACACGGGCTCTCCGTGGAGCGGAGGCGGTGTTTTCAGCGTTCGCGCTGCACGGCGAAGTCGAGYGAATTGGTTTGGCGTACCARAATGACCGTCTTCGCAGGATCGCGAAGAACCGGGCTCCAGGGCAAGGGAACGTTGTCCGGAGAAATTTCAATCAAATGATCTCCGGCCGCCACGTAGGGAAACTCGTAGCGGCCCTGGCTGTCGGTTCGTGTCACGTAGCGCCGGTCGAGGATGACGGTGACACCAGGCACGCCACCTTCGGACGCTTCCCTGCGGCCATTGCTGTCTGCGTCGAAAAACACCGTGCCTGTCAGCCCGCCGGAGCCGGTTCCGGGCAGGCCGCCTAGCGGTGCTGTGGAGGTGCCGGCCCGGTCTTCGTAGCGCAGCAGCAGCTGGATGCTGCGGTTGGTCTGGGTGGTTGCAATGGCCTGCTGCGTTGCTGCCGTCAGGGCCGAGACCACCAGTGCCGGAAGCGGTTCCTGCCCGCGTGACTCGGTGTAACGAAGGGTGAGCGACCAGCCGCCATAAGGTTGCCAGCTCACGCCGACATTGGCATTGACCGACTCGCCGCCGTCGCTGCGGCGTGCACCCCGCACCGACCCATCCAGCGACCATTGCGACCACGGCGACAGGGTGCCAAGAATGCCCCAGATCAGGCCTGTGGTGGGGCTGACATTGCCGCTCATCCGCTCCCATGCCAGCGAGGTGCCGAAAGTGGCCGGCAAGACAACCGGCCAGCTTTGGTCTACCCCGAGCCGGGTTGTCCGGACGCCGGATGCATTGGCCAGGTCGGCGCGCCATTGTGTCTGGCCCCAGTCGCTGGCGCGGCTCCAGGACAGCTGCGCCGACTGGCCGGGGCTGGTGATGGTACGAAAGCTCAGGGCCGCGCCCACCGAGTTGCGCGAATCGAGCAGGTAGCGGCCGTTGACGTTGATGAAGGCACTGCGTCCCGACGCACCGCTGCCTGCGCCGGCACGGCTCACGCTGTCACTCAGCTCGACCGCATACCCGGCTTGCCACTGCCGGGTGGAGGTGTCGGCCTGCCAGTAGACGCCTTGCAGGTCGCTGGCGAGGACCGTGGTGCCCCAGCGCAAATTGGGTTCAAAGCGGAAAACA
Organism: Polaromonas sp. P1_E1_2; assembly: GCF_056406035.1. Taxonomy (NCBI): domain Bacteria; kingdom Pseudomonadati; phylum Pseudomonadota; class Betaproteobacteria; order Burkholderiales; family Comamonadaceae; genus Polaromonas; species Polaromonas sp. P1_E1_2. The sequence continues at coordinate 22,127 of NZ_JBFUAZ010000008.1, forward strand.
CCGGCTGTGGTACGCCAGCGTTCGGTGCGCCACGCGGCATCCAGCCAGAGGCCAGTGGCTTCGCCGCCCTGCGTGCTGTTGCTGCGCACCAGGTTGGCCTGCATGCGCAGGCCGCCGACCCGCTCGCTGGGCGACCCATAGCCGGTAGCCAGTCCCGTGCCCCACGGCGCTGCGCCTTCCCAGGACGCCGCAGCAAAGTAAGCGCGGGTGTTCAATGAGTTGCCGAAGCCTCCGTTGTCCGAAATATTTTTACCGTCGATCAACTGGAATGCGGCGTCAGTGCGGCTTCCTGCCCCCAATGCGTCACCGGTGGGAAGGCGAAATTGCGCACCGGCAGACCCGATGCTGCCGCCGGAAGTCTGGAAGCCGACGGCATCCAGCCCGCTAAAGAGGCCGGTACGTCCCGCGGCTGCGTTCAGGTCTACGGCGTCGTTGAGGTACCRCTGTCCACCAACACCCCGGATGGGCGTGGCCGGCACCGATACCCGCCCGGTACCACGGGCGAGCCGGGTGCTGACGGTATTGATGTCGCCCGCGTTGTGGTTGGCAAACCAGCCGCCGTCCAGCGGCAGGGCGCGCTGGTCAATGCGCCAGGTGCTGCCGCTGTTTTGGGCCTGGTTGCCCGGCGCATTCGACTGCTGCTGGACCAGGTTGGCATTGATCGAGAGCGCGCCGTGGTTCGGTGTGTCCACGAAGCCGCCTATGCCCAACGCGCGGGAGGTGGTGTCGCCACCGCCACCGTTCTGCTTGAACAGGGAATAGTCAACACGCCAGCTTCGCGGCCAGCCAGCTTCGTTGTATTCGCTGGCCTTCAGCTGAAGTCCGCCGTCAGGGTCCGGCAGGCCCTCCATAACGCGGTCCACATAAGGCTGGCCCTCAGCGGGCGGAGCCGTTGCCTGGGCCAGGGCCGCAGCCGTTGCAAAACCGGTCCCAAGTCCTGCAAGGCCGATGCGCCACCACTTGAGTGGCAAGGAAGAAGGGATGATCGGCGTGTGCGCTCGTCGCTTCATGGGGCGAAGCGCTGCTCAATACTTTGTGTTTGGCCTTTGCCCCATTCGAGCTTGCCGCGCACCGTGACGGGATAGCGGATCTGCGCCGCGGTGTCCTGGTCTCCCGGGCGAGTGGCACTCAGTGGGATCGTGCGTGTCTCGCCGGGAAGTATGGGGGTGTTGGCTGGCGAAAATTCCAGTGAGGTATTGGATGCATCGGTGCCGTTCAGGAAGCCGGTGACACGGCCGTGGGCCGTGCCGCTGTTGCGGATCTGCAGGACGGGTGTGGGCTTGCCGTTCACGGTCTGGACGCCCGAGCCGGCGACGCTCAGCTCCGGTGTGGCGCCGCCGATGGTGACGTACACCACCACGCCGAGACGCGCGGAAAATGGGATGGGGGGGCCCGACTCCATGCGGGTAACCTGCTCCTGGCCTTCCAGCATGATGGCAAAGCGGCATTCACCAGGCTTTGCATCGGGGGGCACATTGACTTCAAAGCGAAACCGGTAAGGACGCCCACCCGCAACGGTGAGTTCGCGCCGCTCGATGGCCACCCATGGTCG
>NZ_JBFUAZ010000009.1:0-23301 GCF_056406035.1 Polaromonas sp. P1_E1_2
ACCAAAGTGAGGCCCTCGCTGTAAGCGACCAGATCATTGTCATGGACCAGGGGGTGATTGCCCAGGCAGGATCCCCGTCGGAGCTTTACGAGCGTCCCAACAGCGAATTTGTTGCTGGATTCATGGGTGAGGCCATGCTGTTTCCCGGCGAGGCATTTGCGGACGGCCGGATCCAGGTGGGAGCGCTGCGTGTGAAAGCCCTGCATCCCGTCGAGCCTGGTGCGGTGAAAGCGGCCATTCGTCCTGAAGCCTGGACGATTGCACCGCCCGGAGATGAAGGTTTGCCCGGTGTGGTTTCCAAGAAAGCCTATTTGGGTAGTGTCCGCGAGTTCACTGTCGACACCAGCTTGGGCCCCATCTTCGTCGTGTCCCCGGACGCGGCATCCGACTGGTTCCAGGGTGATGCCGTAACCCTTCACCTGCCCGAACGGGGTGTTTCTGTTGTTTCAGCCTGATGGAGAAAATGATATGAGCCTTCAACGTCGAATTGTCCTCCACGGCCTTGCCGGGCTGTGCGCCGGGCCACTGCTTGCTTCACCAGTGATGGCGCAGCCTGCTGCAGAGCCGATGCTGACATTTGGTTTGATCTCGCCCAGGGCGGCTGCGGAGACCCGCGCGAGCTGGGAGCCCTTCGTCAAACTCCTGGGCGCGGCCATCCGCCGTCCGATCGATCTGCGTGTCTATGAGTCGCAGGGCGCGCTGGTAACCGCCTTCATTGGTGGGGAAATAGATCTGGCCTGGATGGGCAATGTTCCTGCTCTGGATGTGGTGGCCTCCGGCGCGGGTGGTGTTTTTGCGCAGATGGTCACGGGGGACGGCAGCGTGGGCTACAAATCGATCCTGGTGACCCATCGCAGTTCGCAAATCGAGGCGCTCAAGCCGCTGATTGAAAATGCTTCCGGCCTGCGCTTTGGCGATGGCGATCCCAAGAGTACGTCCGGGCATCTGGTGCCGCTGTATTTTGCTTTCTCCAAGAATGGCGTGAGCAAGCCCGCGGAAATTTTCAAGTCAGTGGAGACTGGGAGCCACCAGCAAAACCTGCTGAAGGTATCGAAAAAGCAAATTGATGTGGCGACGGCCAACAATGAAGAGCTTGCATTCTTTCAGCGCGACTTTGCGGACCTTGCCAGGGAGGTAAAAGTCATCTGGGAATCACCCCTCATACCGCAATCCCCATTGCTCTGGAAGGCAACGCTGCCGGACCCGTTGAAGGCGTCCATCCGGAAGTTCGTCGTCGGGTTTGCAGAGAGCGATCCTGGCGAAAAGCGCATCCTCCTGGCTGTCAACGGCTTGTCCCGGTTCCGGTCTTCCAGTAACCGGCAACTGATCCCTATTGCCGACCTGGAAATGTTCAAGACCCGCCAGGCCATCAACGACGACAAGACACTTTCTGCAACTGAACGGCAGGCCCGGATTGCGCAGGCCATAGAGCGAGGTTCGCGTCTGGAGCTCCGCCTCAAGATGGTCGTTTAGCAGCCCGTCTGCCAGCAGAATGAAGAGGCCTGTTTACACTGCGCTGCGGTGCCGGGCAATGCAGGTGTCCAGCACCTCGCCGGTTTCGCGCTGCCACCAGTTGCTGGTGGAAAAGATCTCCACCTCGCTGTAACCCGCGAACCCTTGCGCTTCCATCCAGCCGCGGATTTTCGGGATGTCAATCACACCGTCTCCCATCATGCCGCGGTCGTTCAGCAAATCGGCCGTGGGCGTCAGCCAGTCACAGGTATGGAAGGCGAGCAGGCGCTCCTTGCCTGCCCGTTCGATTTGCGGCTGCAGTTTGGGGTCCCACCACACGTGGTACACGTCCACCGCCACACCGAGCGCGCCGCTCTTTGAGGGGTCGAGCGCGTCGCAGACGTCGAGTGCGTGCTCCATGGTGTTGATGCAGGCGCGGTCTGCCGCATACATGGGGTGCAGCGGTTCGATGGCCAGCGGCATGTTGCAGCTTCTGGCGTATTCGAGCAATTGGGCAATGCCGTCGCTCACCTGGCTGCGCGACAGCGCCAGGTCCTTGTGTGCCGCCTTCCCTGCCAATGCGCCGGGTAAACCGCCCACCACCAGCACCAGGCAAGCGGCCTTGAGCTCGCAGGCTTCATCGACGGCGCGGCGGTTGTCGTCGTGGGCAGCCTGCAGGCCGGCGGCGTCGGCTGCGGGGAACATGCCACCGCGGCAGTAGCCGGAGAGTTCAAGCCCGTGGTTTTTGACGAGTTTCGAAACAGCGGGCAGGCCGGCGGCCGCGACCTGGTCGCGCCACGGCGAAATCGCCTTGATGCCGCGCTGCACGCAGGCTTCGATGATGGTGGTCAGCGGCTGCTCGACGCCGCGGCTTTTGCGCACGGTTGCGGTGTTGATGGAGAGCCAGCGGTGGTCCTGGGAAAAATTACGCATGCGGTAAAGGTAGGGGTGTAGTTTTAGTGAAGTCAGTTGGACGGTGGYGCGGTTTTCTGCCGGCGCAGTTCGCGGATGATGGCCGCGTTGTCGAGCTCGCCATCGCCGGCGGCAATCGCTGCGCGCATCAGCGCTGCATGGGCTTCGGACAAGGGCAGTTTCTGGCCTTGGGCCGCGGCACTGTCAATCATCAGCCTGACGTCCTTGAGATGCTGGTGGATGCGCGACTGCGGCGTAAAGTCCCCGTCCACCATCATCCGGCCCTTGGCCTCGGCCGCGCCTGACGTGGCCGGGCTGGCCAGCACCAGCGCCAGGAATTGCTCGGGGGGAATGCCCATGTTTTCGGCGAAGACCATGCCTTCGGCCAGTACTGCGCGGTTCAGGCCTAGCACCAGGTTGGTGGCCAGCTTGGCTTTGGCACCCATGCCGGCGCCACCGACGTGGATGCGTTGGTCTGAAATGGCGGCCAGAACGGATTCGCACGCCTGCAATGCCCCGGCCTCGCCACCCAGCAGCAGGGTGGCTTCACCGGCGGCGATCTGCTGGCTGGAGCCCGAGAGCGGCGCTTCGATGAAGTTGATGCCGCGTGCTGCGAGCCGCGCGGCCAGGGCTTCGAGTTCGTGAGGTGTGCCGGTGGAGCAGTCGATGATGCTGCGAACGCCGAAAACGGACAGCAGGCCACCCGGCCCTTCGACCACCTTGAGCACATCGTCGGTATTGAAGACGGCCAGAACCATGCAGGAAGCCGCATTGGCAACTTCGGCCAGGGTGCCGGCAGCGCGGCCGCCTTGGGCGGTGAGGGCCGCGCGGGCTTCTTCGCGCAGGTCGAAGCCGGTGACCTGGAAGCCGGCGGCCATCAGGCGCTGCGCCAGCGCGGTGCCGACGAGGCCCAGACCGACAATGCCGACAGCGTTTGCGGCCATGCCTTCACGCCGCAAGCGACGCGCCTCCGCAGATCTGGATCTCCTGGCCGGTGATGGCCGCGGCGTCGGGTGAGAGCAGGAAGGTGACCAGCGCGGCGATCTCCCGCGGCTGGATCAGCCGGCCCAGCGGCGGCAGCTTCGGCGGGACCGTCGTTCGCGCCGGGTCGGCAAGCATGGCTGTTTCGGTGGCGGCCGGGGACACCACATTGACGGTGACACCCGAAGCCACGGTTTCAGCAGCCCAGCTGCGCGCCAGCGCCACCAGCGCGGCCTTGGTGGCCGCRTACTGGCTGCGGCCYGCCATGCCGCGCGCCACGCGGCTTCCGACCAGCACCACRCGGCCTGCGCCAGCCTGCGCCATGGCGGGAACCACGAGGTTGGCGATGCGCGTGACAGCATCCACGTGAAGCTGCCACATCAGCGCTGAATCTTCGTTGCGCAGCGCACCAAGCTGGCCCACGCGCAGCACGCCGGCGGCGTGGATGAGCGCCTGCACCCCACCAGCCGCACGCACGGCGCGCTCCGTGGTTTCGGTATTGCACAGATTGACTTCGGTGGACGAAAACGCCGGATGCACAATGCGCGCAGGCGCCAGGTCCAGGCCGACCACGTCCCAACCCTGGTCCAGCAGGGCTTGCGCAATGGCCAGGCCGATGCCTGAGCTGCTGCCCGTGACCAGGGCGCGTTTCACATCTTCAGTGACCATGGTTGTGCATGTTATTCGACACGGATGTTGCCGTCCGTGATGATCTTCTGCGAGCGAGCCATGTCACTGCTCTGGAACTTCGCGAAGTCTTCGGGCGTGCCGGGTGTCAGCACCAGGCCTTGCTGGAGGAGCTTTTCACGCATGTCGCTGGCGAGCGCCTTGTTGGTTTCGGCGTTGAGTTTCTGCGTGATGTCTGCCGGCAATTTTGCCGGGCCCCACAGTCCGTACCAGCTGTAAAACTCGTAGCCGGGAATCGTCTCGGCCACGGTTGGCACATCAGGCAGGTTGGGCACGCGCTTGTCGCCGGTGATGGCAACGACGCGCAACAGGCCGCTCTTGTGGTACTGCAGCGAGCCAAGGATGGGGTCGATGAAGCCGTCGATCTGGCCGCCGATCAAATCCTGGAAAGCCGGCGCCGTGCCCTTGTAGGGCACCACGGTGTATTCGATGCCGCCGGCGCGTTTGAGCAGTTCGGTTGACAGGTGGCCGGCCGACCCGATGGAGCCGACCGCAAACGTCATCTTGCCGGGGTTGGCCTTGGCGTGGGCAATCAGCGACTTCACGTCGGTGATCGGCAGGTTCTTGTTGATGGCAATCGACAAGGGCGCCTTGGCAACCAGCGAGACGGGCGTAAAGTCTTTCACCACACCGTAAGGCACCGACTTCATCGTCATGGGTGCGGTGGTGAAAGTAGAGGCATTGAAGAGCAGGGTATAGCCGTCTGCTGGCGCCTGCGCGACCACGTGCGCACCGATGGTGCCGTTGCCGCCCGCACGGTTTTCCACCACAAAGGGCTGGCCCATCTGCTCACCGWGTTTTTGCGCCAGCTGCCGGCCCACCGCATCCAGCGTGCCGCCGGGCGGGAAGGGACTGATGACCTTGACCGGGCGGCTGGGATAAGCCTGCGCTGCGGCGCCGAAGGCGACGGCTGCGAGGCCGGCGGCCAGGCTGGCCTTGAGGAAAGTGCGTGTCTTCATGTTGTCTCCTGTTAAATTTATTCAGCGATTTGAGTGGAAGCGCTCGGTAACATTTCAAGCGGGCGCCGCGGAACCGGCTTTGCCGGGCCGCCAGCGCCGCCCCCTTGAGGGGGGAGGCCGCTACACGCAGTGAGCCGGCAACGGGGGGAGCCATTACATGCCGTGTAGCGCCAGTAGCGTCTTCATGCGCTGGGTCGCCAAGTCCGGTTGTTCAAGCAGGTTGGCGGCATCGGCCAAGCGGAACAGTTCGGCGAAGTGCTGCAGCGAACGCGTGCTCTGTTGCCCGCCGACCATCGTGAAGTGCTTCTGGTGGCCGTTAAGCCAGGCCATGAAGACGACGCCAGTTTTGTAAAAACGCGTGGGCGCGGCAAAAATGTGTCGCGACAGCGGCACCGTGGGGCCGAGGATGGCGTGGAATTTCTCGACATTGCCTTGCGCGAGCTCGCCCAGCGCGGCGCTGGCGGCCGGTGCGATGGCGTCGAAGATGCCCAGCAGCGCATCACTCTGGCCGTGCATCGCTTCCTTCCCGAAACCGTCACCGGCAATCAGCTCGGCATAGTTGAAGTCGTCGCCTGTGTACATGCGAACGCCCGTGGGCAATCTGCGGCGCATCGCGATTTCCTTGTCCTTGTCGAGCAGCGAGATCTTGATGCCGTCGACCTTGTCGGGGTGGGCGTTGATGATGCCAAGGGCCGTGTCCATGGCTTTTTCGACATTGCCGCTGCCCCAGTAGCCAGCCAGTGCAGGGTCGAACATGTCTCCCAGCCAGTGCAGCACCACCGGTTGTTTTGCCTGCCTCAGGATGCGGTCGTAGACGCGCTCATAGTCGGCCGGCGATTTGGCGACGCGCGCTAGCGCGCGGCTGGCCATCACGATCAGCTTGCCGCCGAGCTTTTCAATCGCGGCCATCTGCTCTTCGTAGCCGGCGATGACTTCATCGACGCTCTTGACGTTTTCCAGCACCAGGTGGTCGGTGCCGCAGCCTGAAGCCACCAGTGCGCCCGGCACGTCTTTGGCGGCATCGAGCGAACGGTGGATCAGCTCCAGCGAGGTCGGCCAGTCCAGGCCCATGCCGCGCTGCGCCGTGTCCATCGCTTCGGCCACACCCAGGCCCAGCGACCACAGGTGACGGCGGTAGGCGATGGTCGTGTCCCAGTCGATCGCGCAGTTGACCCAGGGATCCACTGCGGCCAATGGGTCGGCCACCACGTGAGCTGCCGAATAGGCGATGCGGTTGAATTTGACGCCCGGTGCGGGCTTCACCGGTGTGCGGCCTTGCAGCGTGTAAGGCCGCAGGCCGCCCGCGGCGACAGGCAGGGAAAGGGTTAAAGCCATGAATCTACCTTTTCTGTATGAAAAATGTGCCTGTAGCCCTTATCTGATGGGCGCGAGCAGCTATCAAACTTGTAGCGCTGGAACGTCCACCCAGCGGCGTTCTTTCCAGCTTTCGAGCGCGGCTTCGACCAGCTGCACGCCTTTGGCGCCTTCGGGCAGCGTCCATTTGTAGGGCTCGTTTTCCACCACATGGCGGATGAAGTGCTCCCACTGGATCTTGAAGCCGTTGTCGTAGGTCTGGGTGTCCGGCACTTCCTGCCACTGGTCAGAGAAATTCATCGTCTGCTTCTCGTCCGGGTTCCAGACCGGGCGCGGYGTGTTGACGCGCGACTGGGCCTTGCAGGAGGAGAGGCCCGCAACGGCCGAGCCATGCGTGCCGTCGACGTGGAAGGTGACCAGGTCTCCGCGGTTCACGCGGGTGGCCCAGGACATGTTCATCTGGGCAATCACCGGCTCGCCGCTGTGGCCGATGAGTTCGGCGGTGGCGTAAGCCGCGTCGTCGGCGGTCGCCTTGTAGGGCTTGCCAGCCTCGTCCCAGCGCTCGGGAATGTGGGTGGCACCAATACAGGAGATCGACTTGACCTCGCCGAACAGGTTGTCCAACACGTAGCGCCAGTGGCACATCATGTCCAGGATCATGCCGCCGCCGTCTTCGGTGCGGTAGTTCCAGCTCGGGCGCTGGATAGGCTGCAGGTCGCCTTCGAAGACCCAGTAGCCGAACTCRAGCCGCACCGASAGCATCTTGCCGAAGAARCCGGCGCGGCGCAGCATGTCRAGCTTGCGCAGGCCGGGCAGGAAGAGCTTGTCTTGYACGGCGCCGTGTTTCAGRCCSGAYTTTTCRGCCAGGCGGGCGATCTCGACGGCCTCGTTGAGGTTGGTGGCAATCGGCTTTTCGCAGTAGACGTGCTTGCCGGTGCGAATGGCCTTGGCCAGCAGGGTCGGGCGCATCTGTGTGGTGCCGGCGTCGAAGAAGATGGTGTCGTCCTTGTTCTTCAGCGCCTCGTCGAGGTCGGTGCCCCAACGCGCGAGGCCATGGGCTTTGGCCAGGGCTTCGATTTTTTCGGCGTTGCGGCCGATCAGGATCGGGTCGGGCATCACCTTGTCGCCGTTGGAGAGCGTGACGCCGCCCTGTTTGCGGATCGCGACGATGGAGCGGATCAGATGCTGGTTCATGCCCATGCGTCCGGTGACGCCGTGCATGATGATTCCTAGTCGTTGAGTAGCCATGGGATCCTTTGAGGAGGTGAAAAATGCGGCGGCCTCACCTTGGCCCGGCCACGGGTATTGGAAGGAGGGACGCTGCGGGGAACTGGGCGGAAGTTACTGGGTGGGCTGAAGGCCGGCAGCTTTGACCAGTACGGCATTGCTCTTGATCTCGTCCTTGATGTAGGCGTCGAACTGCTCGGGCGAGAGTGTCCAGGCGTCGGCGCCCAGGGCGGCGAAGCGTTCCTTGACTTCGGACGTGTTCAGGGCTTTGATCACTTCGTCGTGCAGGCGGTTGACGATGTCGCGCGGTGTTTTCGCGGGGGCCATCATGCCGATCCAGAAGTTGAACTCTGAACCCGGAACGCCGGCTTCCGCCGTGGTGGGAACCTGGGGCAGGGCGCTGGCGCGTTTGGGTGAACCGACCGCGAGAGCCACGAGCTGGCCGTTCTTGATCTGGCCGATGACAGGTGCGATCGGCGAGAAGTAGTAGTCGACGCGGCCGGACATGACTTCGGTCACCGCTTCGCCAGATCCCTTGAAGGGAATGTTGGTGGCTTCGATTTTGGCGGCGAGCTTGAATTTTTCGGCATTCAAGTGGGTGGCGCTGCCCTGGCCGGCCGAGGCGAAGTTCATGCTGCCGGGTTTGGCGCGCGCCGCGGCCAGCAGTTCCTGCAGCGTCTTGATGTTTTTCGACGGCGACATGACCAGCACATTGGGCGTGCTCGAGATCGGCGTCACACCCGTGAAGTCACCCATGGTGTCGAAAGGCAGCTTGGCGAAGGTCGAGGGGCTGACCGTGTGCGAGGACGAGTGGATCATGATGGTGTAGCCGTCCGGCGCGGCCGTGGCCACGGCCTGCTGGCCGATGGTGCCGCTGGCGCCGCCGCGGTTGTCGATCACGAGCGTCTGGCCCATGCTCTGGCTCATCTTGTCGGTGATGGCGCGGGCAATGATGTCGGTGGTGCTGCCTGCGGCAAAAGGCACGATGACACGAATGGGCTTGTTGGGGTAGGCGCCCTGGGCGCTGGCCACCAGGGGTGACAGCGCCGCCATGCAGGTGAGGCTGGYCAGTGCTGCGCGACGTGTGAATTTCATGTGCTTTGTCTCCTGAAAGGGGTCATTGAAGGACTGCGAAAGACCTGTGCATGCCGCCGGTGTTATTGGGGTACCGGAATGCAGTTTACTCGTAATTCACCATTAAGTGAATTACGAATTGTAAAAATGGCCTCGTCGCTGCGTCAATGACCGCTCAGGATCAGTTTCTAAGGACATACCCTAGGATGACTTCGCACATGTGCGAGAGCCGCTCATGGCGGGCTTTGGGCGTCATGAGATCGCGCCCGAAGATGGCCGACAACGTGTGGTTGTTCGACAGGTAGAAATACGACATTCCGGCGATGGATACGTAAAGCTGTACCGGGTCGATGCCGCCGCGAAACAGCCCGTCTGCGCGCCCGCGCTCCAGGATTTCCGCCAGCGTCTGGACCAGCGGCGAGTTCATTTCCTGCACGCGGCTGGACATGGCCAGATGCCGCCCCTGATGCAGGTTTTCACTGTTAAGAAGCGTCAAAAACTCCGGATGGGCAATGTAGTATTCCCAGGTGAATTCCGTGAGCCGGCGGATGGCTTGCGCCGGATCCATGTCGCGCAGATGCAGTTCTGTTTCCGCGGCGCGGATGTCGGCATAGGCGTTTTCCAGCACCGCCAGGAAGAGTTCGTCCTTGCTCTTGAAGTAGTAGTAAATCAGGCGTTTGTTGACGTCGGCGCGCTCGGCTATCCTGTCTACCCGCGCACCGCCCAGGCCGTGTTGCGCGAACTCGTCGCGGGCCGCCAGCAGGATGGCCAGTTGGGAGCGGTCGGCATCGCGTGAACGGGGTTCGGCGGGCTTTGTTTTAGGGGTCGGCATGGCGAGAATTTAACTATTTGGTGAATTAAAGCAAGAATACCCGAACGGCATCGTTATTGGATGACAGACAGCGGCCAAGGGTACCTCCATAATGAAGCAGGTACCGGCCGCCCGCGCCGGTGCCCTTGAGGCAAAGGAGATGGCCATGAACAATTCAGACACGCCGAAAGATGGCGACTTCGCAAACTGGGTAGACCAGAAGGCCGAGGCGCTCAAATTTGAACTGGGCGAAAAATTTCCGGTACCGCCATCCGAACTGCATTCTCCCTCGGTGCATATAGAGACCGGCCGGCAGAAGCTCGAAGAGGTGCTGCTCGAACACGAGCAGCCCACGGAAGAGTTTCTCGAAGAACTCAGGGCCCTTGAAGGAGCGCCACCGCTGAGTGACGAAGAGCTGGCGCGACAAGCCCTCGAGGCTGGCGGCGGCGATGGCGACGCGGCTACGCCTGAATAATTGTTCCACCCCCGTCCAGGCTCACTGCGTGTAGCCTGTTCCCCCCTCAAGGGGGCGGCGCCTGCGGCCCGGCAAAAGCCGGTTCCGCGGCCCCTGCTTGATTGAAGAGCCCCATATTCAGTCGCTGCGCCAGTGTCTGTTCCAGCGGCACAATAGGCTTCATGAATTCCCAACTCGCTGGCCACCTTCTCGTCGATTGCCTTCTGGCCCAAGGCGTTACCCATGCGTTTGGCGTTCCCGGTGAAAGCTACCTGGCGGTGCTTGACGGCCTGCATGCGCGTCAGGACAAGATTCAGTTCGTCACTTGCCGGCAAGAGGGCGGCGCGGCCTTCATGGCCGAGGCGCACGGCAAGCTGACAGGGCGGCCGGGCGTGTGCATGGTCACGCGCGGGCCGGGCGCCACCAATGCGTCCATCGGCGTGCACACGGCCTTCCAGGATTCAACCCCCATGGTGCTGCTGGTGGGGGACGTGGCCAGCGACTGCCGCGACCGTGAAGCCTTCCAGGAGGTGGACTACGCCAGTTTCTTCGGGCCCAGCACCAAGGGCTTTGCCAAGAGGGTGGAGCGCATCGATGAGGCCGACCGCATCCCCGAATATGTGGCGCGTGCCTTCGCTACCGCCATGAACGGCCGGCCTGGCCCCGTGGTGCTGGTCTTGCCTGAAGACATGCTGACGCGCATGACGGCCGCGCAGCCGCTGCCGCGTGTGGAGGCCGTGCAGGCCTGGAGCGACCCGGGCTCACTGCGTACGCTGCGCGAGATGCTGCTCAAGTCCGAGCGCCCGCTCGTTATCGCCGGTGGCGGCGGCTGGACGCCGCAGTCGGCGCAGGCGCTGCAACGCTTTGCCGAAAACTGGAAGTTGCCGGTGGGCAATGCCTTTCGCTTCCAGGACACCTTTGACAACCACCATCCGCTCTACGCGGGCGACGTGGGTATCGGCCTGAACCCGAAGCTGGCCGCACGCGTGAAGGCCAGCGACCTGATCATCGCCATCGGCCCGCGCCTGGGTGAGATGACGACCGGTACTTACACGTTGCTGGAGGCGCCCCGGCCCAAGCAAAAGCTGGTGCATATCCATTCGAGCGCCGAGGAGCTCAACCGCGTCTACCAGGCCGATCTGGCCATCAATGCCACCATGAACGCGGCTGCGCGATCGCTGGAGGTCCTCACGGCGCCGGTGTCTGTGGCCTGGGAAGCCTGGACCACATCCGCGAACGAGGACTACCTGGAAAACCTCAAGCCGACACCTTCCGCGAACCTGCCGGGTGATATCGACATGCCCGCCATCGTCGGCATGCTGCAAAAGCACCTGCCGGCGGATGCAGTGCTGACCAACGGCGCCGGCAACTTTGCCAGCTGGGTGCATCGTTTCTTTCGGCATCACGGTCTCGTCAAAGGCCACAAGACGCAGCTGGCGCCCACCGTGGGCGCGATGGGTTATGGCGTGCCGGCCGGTATTGCTGCGGCCATCACGACAGGACGGATGGCTTTCACCATCGCGGGTGACGGCGACTTTTTGATGAACGGCCAGGAGCTGGCCACTGCCGTGCAGCACGGCGCCAAAAGCATCATCGTGCTGCTCAACAACGGCATGTACGGCACGATCCGCATGCACCAGGAGCGGGAGTATCCAACACACCAAAGTGGTTCAAGCCTGAACAATCCGGATTTTGCGGCGCTGGCGCGAGCCTACGGTTACGCCGGCGTGCGCATCACGCGCACCGCGGAGTTTGAGGCGGAATTGCTTGCGGCGCTGGCTCGCAAGGAGGGCACGGTGATTGAGGTCACGCTGGATCCGGAAGTCATCACCACGCGTGGCACCTTGTCGGCGATTACGCAAAACGCTCTGGCCAAGGCGCCGTAACCATTGCAGCAATGCGGGCCGCTGCCGGATAGCTACTGGCCTGCGTACTGATCCGCGGCGACGATTTTGGGGTCGAACTTCAAGCCGGCCAGTTCCTCGATATCCGCGATGGCGACCTGGTTGCGTTCGAAGGCCGGCATGTCTATCGACTCATAGGTGTCGCCGAACTGCCTGATCGGTTTTTCCTGACTGAAGACGAAACCATAGGCCAGCAGCTTCGCGCCGCGTTTTTGCGATTCGGGCACGACCACGACCTTCCAGAATTTTTTGGGGATTTTGACCTTGCCGGTTCCCCAGTTTTTGGACTCGAAAAATTCGGTGAGCACCGGCCCCGCGAACAGCACGGCGCGCCCGCCCGACTCCTGAACCTGGTCGGTGAGCAGGCGCTCAAACTGGCCCCAGATACCGACCACCCCGCCTTCATAGACGCGCTGGCCGCTGCGGTCATTGGGGTTCTCCTGGTTGAAGGCCTCATGCTGCGGCGTGCAGTTGGGCCAGTGGTAGCTGTCGGCGTTCGCGAATTCGGTTTCGTCCGCGTCGGCGCCCCAGCAGTTGTCTTCGCGGCGGACAATGTGCCCGCGGTCAATCCGTTTGGCCGGGCCGTAGACGTCCTTGTTGAGCAGCTGGTATTCCAGCGGCAGCCGCGGGTCTTCTCGCCAGTTTTCCCCTCCGAAATCCGCCCGCTTCCGCGGGTCCGTGCGCGATTTGGGGCGGTAGTCGTAGTTTGAGGCGGTCCACAGACACATGCGTGTCGGCTTGTGCATTACGAGGGAAAAGTKGTGGTAGTCAAGCGGTAGCGGATCGGCCGGCGCCAGGTGGCCTGTCTTCACTGCGGGCACGTCGTCCACACCGGCATTGAATTCCTCATAATCGGCAACCGAATAGAGGGCACCATCCCATCGCGACTGGGCCACAGGGGCAGGAACCTCCTGGCCGAGGAATTTCGGGTTGTATCCCTTGCGGCCCGCGTAGTTCTCGTCGAAAACCAGGGATTTTTCCTGAAAGGCGGTGAAGAGGCCATCCGCCGAAGGCGCACCGGAACCATCAGGCAAACGAACTTGCGCGGGCGCCGCGGGTGCAGGCACCGACACGGGTGCAGCGGCGGCAGGCACGCCGGGCTGAAGCGCCTGCCCGCCATAGACGTGCAGGGTTACTGGCCCCGAGAAATTGAAGGTGTTGCCGCCTCCGGGCCGTGAGGCGAGAGGTAAGAGGGATGACGAGGCGGTGCCGGCCGGCACGCTCTCTGTGCCGGTGAGCGGGTCTGCCGTGGTCGCCAGCAATTGCCGGGCGATCATGCGCATGGATTCTGGAATCGACATGGATTTAAGCCTTTCAACGATGAAACTGACGCGCGCGCCCTCATTGGCGATCCACTGGATGTCGTCGTCGCTTTGCGACTCCGGGTCCCAGGGGGCGCCCCGTTTGTCCAGGATCCGGCCGTCCCGCATCGCCGGCACGCCGCAGTGGTGCAGCGCCACCAGTTCCCAGTCTGTGTTGTAGACCGGGGAGCCGGAGGAGCCCGGCCGCGTGTCCGTCTCATAGTGAAGAAAGCCGGTGGGCAGGATGTCCATCAACTTGTTGTCGCTGATGGCGAAGGCCCGCGGCCCGCCGGCGGGGTGCTGGATGATATTGACCGGAGCGCCCGTCAACACCTTGCCCGTTGCCTCGATCAGCCGCGTCCAGCCGCATGAGGCAATCTGGTCGCTCTCGCGGCTGCGGGGCTGCACCGCCACGATGGTGAAGTCGAGGGCCGGGTCGGTAACAAAGAAACGGTCTGGATCGAAGTCGTAGTACTTGCCGTTGTTGATGCCGTACTCATCGCGCACGTAGAAAAAATTCGCCGCGTGGCCGTCGACGTCAATCTTTGAAGGAAACACGTGATGATTCGTCAGTAGCAGGTCGAACCCGATCAACAGGCCCGTGGCCACGCCGATGGGCGTATGGCTGGCGCTGCGCTGCTGGACGATGCGGGCCACGGGTTTCGCGGCGTCCGAGGCCTGGACGCTGGGCGCGTATTCCACGGGATTCCACGCACCAATGACACGCTCGGGGAAAAGGGGAAAGCCGCCCGCGGCCCTGGTCAATTGGCGGGCTGTCCATTCCGCTTGGCGCTTGGGTGTGTCGGCGGCGCCCGGGCCCTGGTTCCGGATTTTTTCAAGGCCGGTTTCGCGCTGCTTCATGCGTTCTTCCCAACGCCGGGCCGCATCCGTCAGGATGCCCTGTTGCCTCGTCTTGACCGCTCCGAGTGTCTGTCCCATTTCTTGTTCCTTCGCCGGCCTTCGGCCTGCAGAATTCGGGGAAATGGATATTCCTCCATTCCACGGAAAAATGCACCCTCCAGTCGGAGGAGACTTCACAAGCCGGTTTAGTGCAGACCTGTAAAGACGTACAGCGGCCCGCGAAAAAACAAGGCGCCACAATGAAAAAACCCTCCTTGAAGAAGGAGGGTTTTGAATGGAGGCGGCTTTATGACAAAGCCGCTTCAAGCCATGAAGGATTATTCCTTGATGTCGACAGCGTAGAAGTTGTGGCGGCCGAACGGGCTGTTCTTGTAGCCGATCACGCTCTTGCGGATGGGCTTGAGCTGCACCGCGTGGGCGATGGTGAACCAGGGAGCCTGTTCCTTGAAGATGACCTGGGCCTGCTGGTAGAGCTTGATGCGCTCSGCAGGATTGGTCACSGTCTTGGCTTTCAGRACCAGGTCTTCATAMGGCTGGTAGCAGAACTTGGCGATGTTGGAACCGCTGGCGGACTGGGCTGAAGCGCAGCCGAGCAGGGTGTACATGAAGTTGTCAGGATCGCCGTTGTCGCCGGTCCAGCCCAGCATCCCCATCTGGTGTTCGCCAGCCTGCAAACGCTTGCGGTACTCGCCCCATTCGAAGCTCTTGATCTCGGCGGTCACGCCGACCTTGACCAGGTCAGCCTGCATCAACTCGGCGATGCGCTTGGCATTCGGGTTGTATGGGCGCTGCACGGGCATTGCCCACAGGTCGGTGGTGAAACCGTTGGGGAAACCGGCCTGGGCCAGCAATTTCTTGGCGGCTTCGGGGTTGTACTCGTCGTCCTTGATGGCGTTGTTGTACGCGGCCATGGTTGGCGGGATCGGGTTCTTGGCGGCAACACCGGTGCTCAGGTACACGCCGTCAACAATGGCTTTCTTGTTGATCGCCATGTTGATGGCCTTGCGCACGCGCACGTCGTCAAACGGCTTCTTGGTCGTGTTGTAGGCGAGGTAGCCCACGTTCAGGCCGGCCTGCTCGACGATCGTCACGTTGGCGTCCTTGCGGATCGCGTCGAGGTCGGCGGGGTTGGGGTAGGGCATGACGTGGCATTCGTTCTTCTGCAGCTTGGCCCAGCGGACCGAAGCGTCAGGCGTGATCGAGTACACAAGGTCGTCGATCTTGGCCTTGCCGCCCCAATATTGCGGGAAGGCCTTGTAACGGATGACCGCGTCTTTCTGGTACTGCACCAGGTAGAAGGGGCCGGTGCCGACCGGGTCCTGGTCGATTTTTTCCGGCGTGCCGGCTTTCAGCATGGCGTCGGCGTATTCCTTGGACTGCACGGCCGCGTAAGGCATGGCCAGGTTGGCGAGGAATGGCGCTTCAGGCTTGTCCAGCGTGATCTTGACGGTGAGGTCGTTGACCTTTTCCACCGATTTCAGCAGCTTGGGCATGCCCATGTCGCTGAAGTAGGAGTGGTTGGGGCTGGTGACCTTGAAGAAGGCGTTGTCTTCTTTCCACTGGCGTTCGAACATGAACAGCACGTCGTCGGCGTTGAAGTCGCGCGTTGGCTTGAAGGCCTTGTTGCTGGCATGCCATTTCACGCCCTTGCGCAGGTGGAAGGTGTAGGTCAGGCCGTCGGCGGAAATGTCCCATTTTTCGGCCAGGCCGGGAACGACCTTGGTGCCRCCGTATTCGAATTCGACGAGGCGGTTGTAGACGGGTTCGTTGGCATCAAACGACGTACCCGTGGTGTTGACGCCAGGGTAGAAGTTTTCGGGGCTGCCTTCAGAGCAGAACACCAGCGTCTTCGCGGAGACGGGTGAAAGTGCCAGCAGCGCTGGCAGGGCAATAGCGCACAGCAATGCGCGCTGGACCGGGCGCAGCCGGTTTGCACTTGGTTTGGTCTGAATCATTTGACGATCCCTTTGGAGGTTAATGCTGCTTTTGCAGCGGGGGCTTGCGGCCAGATTGCACAACATTTGTGACGTTGTGCGCCCTGGTCATTGAAAAACGTGGCCTGAAACCGGTGCTTGAGCGCATGGTTTCAGGTCACGCAGTGAGAAAGTTTTCAGCATAGTGGCACGCAACCTGCCGCTCTGCAACTTCGCGCAGCTGCGGCCTTTCGGCGCGGCAGCGGTCGGTGACGTGYGGGCAACGGGTAGAGAACACGCAGCCGGTGGGCGGGTTAAGCGGCGAGGGCAGCTCGCCCTTCAGGACGATGCGCTGCTTGACGCCGGTGCCGGCCAAGCCGGGTGTCGAGGCCAGCAGGGCCTGGGTGTAAGGGTGCAAGGGGCGGTTGAACAGGGCGTTCTTTTCGCCTTGCTCGACCGCATGGCCCAGGTACATCACCAGCACGTCGTGGGCGATGTGGCGCACCACACCCAGGTCATGCGAGATGAAAAGATAGGCCAGACCCATGGACTGCTGCAGGTCGGCCAGCAGGTTGAGCACCTGGGCCTGGATGGAGACGTCAAGGGCCGATACCGGCTCGTCAGCTACCACCACCGTGGGGTTGAGCATCAACGCGCGTGCAATGGCAATGCGCTGGCGCTGGCCGCCCGAGAACATGTGGGGATAGCGGTCGTAGTGCTCGGGGCGCAGGCCCACCATGGCCAGCA
Source organism: Polaromonas sp. P1_E1_2 (assembly GCF_056406035.1). Taxonomy (NCBI): domain Bacteria; kingdom Pseudomonadati; phylum Pseudomonadota; class Betaproteobacteria; order Burkholderiales; family Comamonadaceae; genus Polaromonas; species Polaromonas sp. P1_E1_2. The sequence goes on from NZ_JBFUAZ010000009.1 coordinate 16,598, forward strand.
TGGCGCGGGCCTTGGCGGCGCGCTCTTCAGCTGTCAGGCTGGTGTTGATTTCCAGTGGCGCCTCAAGGATGGCGCCGATTTTCTTGCGCGGGTTGAGCGAGCCGTAGGGGTTCTGGAATACCAGCTGCACGGCCTTGCGAAGGCCCTGGCGCTCTTCCTGACCGCCGTTCACCGCGTCGATTCCGGTGATACGCAACTCGCCGCCCGTAGGCGTTTCAATGAGCGAGACCATGCGGGCCAGGGTGGATTTGCCGCAGCCCGACTCGCCGACGACGGCCAGTGTCTTGCCGGCATGAACCGAGAAAGAGACGCCGCCGACGGCCTGCAGGTGGTCGGACTTGCGCATGAAACCGCGGCGGATTTCATAGACCTGCTTGAGATTTTTTGCTTCAACGACGGGCTCGGTCGGCAGGGTGGTGGAAGTGGTGGCGGTGCTCATTGCGTGGCCTCCACCAGTGGGGTGTCGTGCTCGATGTTGGCCTCGCGGCTGGGATCACCCAGCGGGTAGTGGCAGCGAACCATGCCGTCCTTCCAGGCGCGCAGCAGCGGACGTTCGTTGCGGGAATGTTCGGTGGCATAGGCGCAGCGTGGGGCAAACAGGCATCCGGCAGGGCGGTCATAGAGGCCGGGCACCATGCCGGGGATGGTCGCCAGGCGGGAGCTGCCGTCGCTGCGCTCAGGCAGGGCCGAAAGCAGGGCTTCGGTGTAGGGGTGCTGGGGCGTGTTGAAAAGGGCGTGTGCGCTTTGCTCTTCCATGATCTGGCCGGCGTACATCACCGCGATGCGCTGTGCCATTTCGGACACCACGCCCATGTTGTGTGTGATCAGCACCAGGGCCATGCCACGCTCCTTTTGCAGGCTGCGCAGCAGGTCCAGGATTTGCGCCTGGATGGTCACGTCAAGCGCCGTGGTGGGCTCGTCGGCGATCAGCAGGCGCGGGTTGCAGGCGATCGCCATGGCGATCATCACGCGCTGGTTCATGCCACCGGAGAGCTGGTGGGGATAGGCCTTCAGGCGGCTTTCGGGTGAATTGATGCCGACCTGCTCGAGCAGTTCGATGGCCTTGCGTGTGGCGGCCTTTTTATCCATGCCCAGGTGCAGACGCAGGGTTTCGGTGATCTGGAAGCCGACGGTGAAGCAGGGGTTCAGGCTGGTCGTGGGTTCCTGGAAGATCATCGCCACGTCTTTGCCGATGAGCTTGTTGCGCTCGCCTTGCGACAGCTTGAGGAGGTCGTGTCCGGCAAACCGCAGTTTGTCGGCTTTCACGCGGCCGGGGTAAGCCACCAGGCCCATCAAGGCCATCATGGTGACGCTTTTGCCGGAGCCAGATTCGCCGACGATACCGAGGACTTCGCCTTCTTCCAGCGACAGGCTGATGCCGTCAACGGCGTGCATGATGCCGTTTTGCGAGGGGAACTCGACGGAGAGGTTTTCTATTTCTAACAAAGCCATACGGAATCTTTCAGCGCTTCAGCTTGGGGTCGAATGCGTCACGCAGTCCGTCGCCGAGCAAGTTGAAGGCCAGCACAGTGATCAAAATTGCGAGGCCGGGGAAGGTGACCACCCACCAGGCGCGCAAGACAAATTCGCGGGCATCGGCCAGCATGGTGCCCCATTCGGGTGAGGGTGGCTGGGCGCCCAGGCCCAGGAAGCCCAGGGCGGCGGCGTCCAGGATGGCGGTCGACACGCCCAGTGAGGCCTGGACGATCAGCGGCGCCGTGCAGTTGGGCAGGATTTCGCTGAACATCAGGCGGATACGGCTGGCGCCGCTCATGCGCGCGGCCGTCACATAGTCGCGCGAGGTTTCGGCGATCACCGCAGCGCGGGTGATGCGCACGTAATGCGGCAGCACGACGATGGCAACAGCCAGCATGGCGTTCATCAGCCCGGGGCCGAGGATGGCGACGATGACGATGGCCAGCAGCAGGCTGGGCAGGGTCAGGATGATGTCCATGAGGCGCATCACGGCGATCTCGAAGATGCCGCGGAAAAAGCCTGCCAGCAGGCCCAGCACCGTGCCGACAACCACCGACAGCGCCACCACGGCCAGGCCGATGACCAGCGACAGGCGGGCGCCGTACATCAGGCGCGAGAGGATGTCCCGGCCGATGGCGTCGGTGCCCAAGGGGTAGGTCCAGGAGCCGCCCGTCTGCCAGGCCGGTGGCTTGAGGAACACGGCGTTGTTGGTGATGTTGGGTGCGTGCGGCGCCAGCAGGGGCGCAAAGAGCGCCAGCAGCAGCACGCCAATCACGATGACCAGGCCGATCACGGCGCCGTTGTTGGCGCTGAAGTAGTTCCAGAACTCGCGCAGAGGGTGCGGTGGCGCCGGGGGCGTGCCCGGTTTCGGGGTGGCGGATTTCAAGGTGGCCGTGCTCATCGCTGGTGCCTGATGCGTGGGTTAATGATGCCGTAGGTGATGTCCACCAGCAGGTTGACGGCCATGACGATGGCGCCCAGCAGCAGGATGCCGCCCTGCAGAACGGGGTAGTCGCGGCGGCTGATGGCTTCGATCAGCCATTTGCCGACGCCCGGCCAGGAAAAGATGGTTTCGGTGAGGATGGCGCCCGTGAACAGTACGCCGACCTGCAGGCCGATCACGGTGACCACCGGGATCAACGCATTGCGCAGCGCATGCAGGGCCACCACGCGCAGGTTGGAAAGGCCTTTGGCGCGTGCGGTGCGGATGTAGTCTTCGCCCAGCACTTCCAGCATGGCCGAACGCGTCATGCGCGCGATCACCGCCAGCGGGTTGGTGCCCAGCACAATCATGGGCAATATCAGGTGGGAAGCGGCCGACCAGAAAGCACCCTTGTCTTCCGAGAGAAGTGAGTCGATCAACAGAAAGCCTGTGGTGGGCTCAATGAAGTACTGCACCGACAGTCGGCCCGATACGGGGGTCCAGCCGAGCTGCACCGAGAACAGCAGAATCAGCAGCAATCCCCACCAGAAAATYGGCATGGAATACCCCGTGAGGGACACCCCCATGACGCCATGGTCGAGTATGGAGTTTCGCTTGACCGCCGCCAGAATGCCCGCGGGGATGCCGATCAGCAGTGCAAACAAAATGGCGCACACGGCGAGTTCGATGGTGGCCGGAAACAGCGTGAGGAATTCGCGCAGTACAGGCTCCTGTGTGATCAGGGACTTGCCCAGGTCGCCTTTCAGGACCCGGCCGATGTAGATGCCGTACTGCACCATGACGGGTCGGTCCAGGCCGTATTCCTTGAGCAATTGCGCGTGGCGCACCGGATCGATGCCGCGCTCGCCCGCCATGGTTTCGATCGGGTCGCCGGGCACCATGCGGATCAGGAAGAAAGCCAGCAGAGTCATCCCCAAAAAGGTGGGAATGATCAGACTCAGTCGGGTAAAAATAAAGCGCAGCATTATCGCGGGATGCTAAGGCAGGACTTGACGCGGGCTGGCGAGTGCCCGTCGCGGTGGCGACAGGCAGGGCACGCGGGGTTTTCCGCCGCCCCGGTTTTTGAATGCAGTAGCTGCAATGGCATCAACATGGGTCTGTTCTATCTGGTCTGGTGCGGGCGGTGCCGCAAGGGGGATTTTTATCTTAGCAACAATAGCGTCGTTTTTCGACTGTGCCGCTGGTGGCGGGCTACCGAGTAACCCTATGGCATTAGCATACGTTTCAGGAGGCTTTGGACGTTAATGGAAGAGGGTGGCATGGCGCGGGAGCATGCGAGTGCAACGCAGGAAGCGTGCCAGCGGTTGGGGGTGCGGTAGGTGCCCTCTTACCAGCCGCGCATAAAAAAAGGCCGGTGCAAACCGGCCTTTTGATATCGGCGGGAGCCGATTACTTGACGTGCTTGCCGATAAGGCCAGCCATCTCGAACATCGACACTTGCGCCTTGCCGAAAACGGCACGCAATTTTTCGTCGGCGTTGATCATGCGCTTGTTGACCTTGTCCTGCAGGCCCTTGGATTTGATGTAAACCCACAGCTTGCTGACGATCTCGGTACGTGGCAGAGGCTTGTCGCCCACCACAGCTGCCAGTGCCGGGCTCAAGGTCAGTGCCTTCATGAACGCTGCATTGGGCGTGCGCTTTTTGGCAGGCGCTTTTTTCGCTGCTGGCTTTTTGGCCGCAACTTTTTTGGCGGGAGCTGCCTTCTTCGCGGCTACCTTTTTCGCAGGAGCTGCTTTTTTCGCAGGAGCCTTCTTTGCAGGAGCTGCTTTCTTCGCAGCTACTTTCTTTGCCGGAGCAGCCTTTTTTGCAGGCGCTTTTTTAGCCGGTGCTTTTTTTGCAGTTGCCATGATTGATTTTCCTTCTAGAAGTTGATAAATCACCACACGGATAACTACTCTTCCTTGTGGCAATGCGGATGCTACTGGAGAAAAACGCAGTTTCCTAGTGCAAACGCACTTTATTTGCGCCTGGATGTTGCAGATTTACCTCTGAAAATCAGGAAAACGCCCATGAGAATCACGCCGCAAGCGGCCCATTCGCCCCCAGTGACGTGCTCTCCGGCGAAGAATGCACCCAGAAAAATCGCGATCAAGGGGTTCACAAAGGCATAGCTCGTGGCTACTGCAGGTGAGGCATTGGCCAGCAGATAGAGGTAGGCGCTGAAGGCGATGAGCGAGCCAAACACCACGAGATAGAGCCACGCAAGCACGGCTTCAGGCTGCGCGGGCCAGTTGGCAGCGGCTTCGCGGTGCTCACCCAATGCAAGAGAAATCGCCATCAACACCGCGCCGCCACACAACATTTCGCTGGCAAAACCCGCGGGGCCATTCGCCAGCGGCAGCCGGGTGGTGGACAGCACCGAGCCGAGTGACCACAGCAAGGTCGCCCCCGCAATGCACGCCATGCCGACGGGAGCAGCGCTAAAGCTGGCGCCTTGCACCAGCATCAGCACACCTGCCAGCCCTACCACCATGCCCAGGAACTCCAGCCTGCTGGGCCGCTGGCCCAGCAGGAGGCCCCAGGCCGACACCATCATGGGAACCACCGCGATGAAGGTGGCGATCAGTCCGGAGCCGATGTGAAGTTCAGCCGATGCTGTCAGCCCCATCCCGCCGCCCAGCATCAGGGTGCCGATGACGGCGGCGCTGGCCCACTCGCGCCTGCTGGGCAGCTTGTGCCCGCGTATCAGCACCCAAGCCATCATCAGAAGGCCGGCCGCCAGGAMACGCGTGCCCATCTGGAAGAAAGGCGGAAAACTGATCAGAGCAAAGCGGATTGCCAGGTAAGTGGAGCCCCACACCAGGTAACAGGCGAGCAGGGCAGGGATCAAAAGCGCCGGCGCTTTGCCGGTGGCGGAGGATGAAATGAATGTGGAGGTCATGCCTGCATGGTAGGTTGCCAAACGCCCTCAGACTATGCAAAACTAACGGCAAAACTGCAGCTGGCCTTTAAATTTAAAGCTTGAAAAGCGATATGACCGAAACCACCGAATGGGACCATTACGACAGCCGCATCCTCGGCGAGCTGCAGCGCGATGCGCGGATCACCATGGCCGAGCTGGGTCGCCGCGTTCACCTGAGCCAGCCGGCAGTCACGGAGCGTGTGCGCAAGCTCGAACTGGGCGGCGTGATCAAAGGTTACCGGGCCGAGGTTGACCTGGCGCGGCTGGGTTACGGCATACGCGCTATCGCGCGGGTAGGGCGGGTCGAGTACGCCCGGGTGGTCAAGCTGATCGAGCAGACGCCCGAAGTGATCAATGCCTACAACGTCACCGGCGAGGACAGCTGGGTGCTGGAAATCGCGGTGATCGACGTGGCGCACCTGGACGCGGTGGTGACCAAGTTCTGCATCCTCACCGAGACCTCGACCTCCATCGTGCTGAACGCCCCCCGCGAGAATGCGGTGGTCTTGCCCGCCCGGCGCGAAGACATCAAACCCGTCATCAAGAAAGTCACCGGAAAATGAGCCAAGACAATCTCGCCTCCTTCGCCACCTGCGATCTCTGCGACCTCCACAAAGGCGACACCTCGGGTCATTTCAGGGTGCTCCCGCCTGTTTTCAGGAGCTATGGCGGCCTTCAGAAGTTCAGCGGTCCCGTCGTCACGGTGAAATGCTTTGAAGACAACACGCCGGTCAAGGCGGCGGTGGAGTCGCCCGGAGAGGCGCGCGTGCTGGTGGTGGACGGGGGCGCCTCGCTGCGCCGCGCGCTGCTGGGCGGCAATCTGGGCGCCGCCGCCGCCAAAAACGGCTGGGCAGGGGTGCTGATTGACGGTTGCGTGCGCGACGTGGCGGAGCTGGCGCAATGCCAGACCGGAATCCGCGCCCTGGCAAGCATGCCGCTGCCCACGGAAAGGCGCCAGGCGGGCCTGCGTGACATCGCTGTGCAGATACAGGGCGTCTGGGTGCGGCCGGGCGACTGGCTCTACGCCGACGAGGATGGGGTGGTGGTGATGCCGGCGCCTGCGCAAGCGTAGACGCAGGGCGCTTGTAATCCAGGCGCTCTATCGCCGGGCACAGAGGTTTGCAGCGGGGGCTGGATGGAATATTGGAAAAATCGGCCTCAACCCCAATAAAAAAGGGCGTAAGCAGCTATAAATTTAATAGCACTCACGCGCTGTCTTTGAGCAGCAGAGGCGGCCGCTCATGCCCTGCTTCTCATTGCTGCCAAAAAATACTCAGAACCCCGCAAGAGCGATCGAGTTCTTCAGCGCCTGTCCGCCACCGTAGCTGTCCTGCTCGGGTGGCACGCCACCCAGCGACACGCGGATCGCGCAGTATTTGAAC